>CAYMND010000050.1:0-10867 GCA_964391685.1 uncultured Clostridia bacterium
GATTCCCGTTCTGGCGGTCATCGGACACGAAAAGGACCTCAGCGCCGCAGAACTCTGCGCCCATATGGTTCCCAGTCCTTCCACTCCATCGGGGGCCGGAAAGTTTCTGGCCCGGCGGTACGAACAGCTTTTGGAGGCTCTGAAAAAACTGATCGGCGTCTGGTTGGTTTTCGGACAGAGACAGGTTTCCGGAGAACGGCGTGCCTTGATGGCCCGACTGGGACATCTGCCTCAGGCTCTGTTGCTCCGACGGCAGCGGACATCATCTGAACTGCTTCGGCTGGCGGGACGTTGCGATACACATCGGATGCTGGAAAAAATCGGAGAAAAGGAAGGACATATTGGAAATATGGCCAGGATGTCGCTCCGAAATGGAAGCCGTATCTTGAGGCTGGCCGGGGAAAGACTGGATCGACAGGGAGACGTGATCGGTGCGCATTCACCGGAACGGGTTCTGAAACGCGGTTTCACCCTGCTGTTGGACAGAGAGGGACGGGTGATCAGCCGGCGGGAGACTTTTTTGCGGAAACAAAGCGGCAGGCTATGTTTCCAGGATGGAGAAACAGTTGTCAAACCAGGAGATGAAGGTGACGAAAAGCAAAAAACCCTATGAGGAAAACTATCGGCGGCTCGAGGAAATCACCGATTCCCTGAACCGGGACGAGATCGGTATCGATGATCTGGTGGAGAAGACAAAAGAAGCGCTTCAGGCTGCCAGGGTTTGCATGGATATTCTGAATCGGCAGAAAGGGGAGTTCGAAGCCTTGGAAAAGGAGTTCGATCAGCTGCTGGGAAGCGGGGATGACAAGGTGCAGTGAATCTTTCGGGGTTTTTTAAAAAACATATTGATTTTTAAAAAAAGTTGAACTAAACTGGGGCAAAAATATGGGAAGGAAGAACAGAAAATCCTACTTATAAAGGAGAAAACCGCGTGGAAAAAATCGAGAACGGCAACGGTGAAATGAACGCGGATCCGCCTGAGGAGCCTCCGAGTTCAGCGGCTTTTCTTGAGGAAGTATCGGAATTACGGAGGATCACATCCGATCCCAACCGTCCATTGCAGGAAAGACTCGATGTTTTCGAGGACATCATGGAATCGCAGGTGGGGGACACCCCTCTGGTACGGGTCAGAAATCTGGAGAGAGAGATCGGTTTGAGGCAGATTTTTCTGAAATTCGAGGGAGGCAATCCCACCGGGACCCATAAGGACCGCATCGCTTTCGTTCAGGTGATGGATGCCTTGAGGCGGGGCTTCGATACCATCGCCACCGCCACCTGCGGCAATTACGGTGCAGCGGTTTCGCTGGCGGCCAAACTGGCGGGTCTCCACTGCATCATCTTCATCCCGGGCAGCTACCATACCCGGCGAATGAGCGAGATGGTCCGCAACGGAGCCCAGATACGCCCTGTGGAAGGCGACTACGAAACCGCCATCAAGATCTCGTCAGAAGTGGCCGTGAAAGAAGACTGGTACGACGCCAATCCCGGCGGTCAGAACACACTCATTCAGCTGAACGCTTACGGCGGTATCTCCTATGAGGTTTACGATGAATTGCGGGATTCGCCTTACCTGGTGGCCATTCCGGTATCCAATGGCACGACTCTGGCCGGTATCGCCCGCGGCTTCACCAGTTTGAACCGCCGAGGCAAGACATCGCGCATGACCCGGATTGTCGCCGGCTCTTCCCACAAGAAAAATCCCATCGTGGAAGCCTTTCTGAAGAACAAGGCGGTGTGTGAGGATCTGGTGCCGGAGAAGATTCACGAAACCTGGGTAAACGAACCGCTGATCAACTGGCATGCGGTTGACGGGGATCTGGCGCTTTCCGCGATCCGCAACAGCGGCGGATGGGCCACCAATGTCACCGACAAGGCCATGCGGAAGTACGCCAAGATGATTTCGGATTGCGAAGGCATCAATGTGCTTCCGGCCTCCACGGCCGGATTGATCGCACTGGCCGAGGAACATAAGCGGTCCCCGCTGCCGAATGACCGGTACGTTGTACTCACAACCGGGAGATTTTCAAAATGAACACCGATTTACCGCCTCCTCTGGACGGCAACGCTCTGGTTTACTGTGAGGGAGCGTACCGCACCGCCAACGGCAAGACGGCTCACGGCCTCGTCCGGTTCACCCGGCGCTACCGTGTTGTCGCCGTGGTGGATTCACTGTGTTCCGGCCGGGATGCCGGTTATCTGCTGGATGGTAAGGATCGGGGGATTCCGGTGGTCAGAGACATCTCCGCAGGCTTGCACCTCGCACGTGAAAAGGGATTGAAAATCGACCGTTTCGTTGTGGGATTGGCCCCGGACGGCGGCAAAGCGGACGACGGCCTCATGGCGGCGGTTAAAGAGGCGCTTAAAGCAGGCTTGTCCGTTGACAACGGTCTGCACACCCATTTTTCCAGGATCCCGGAAATGAAGCGGATGGCCGACGAGGCCGGACTGGTCATCCGGGACATCCGACGCTCTCCCGACGCCTCCGAATCTCATGCTTTCAGCGGTGAGATCACCCGTGTCGGCTCCTGGCGCGTGGCCATGCTGGGTACCGATTCGGCCATCGGCAAACGGACCAGTGCCTGGATGTTCGTCTGGGCCCTCGAAGCGGCGGGATTCTCGTCGGAGCTCATCGGAACCGGCCAGACGGCCTGGCTGCAGGGAGCCCGCTATGGAGTGCTCATGGACGCCCTGATCAACGATTTTCTTGCCGGGGAGATCGAACATGCCGTCTGCAGTGCCTGGAATGATATCCGCCCCCGGACCATGGTCATCGAGGGGCAGGGCAGCATGCTCAATCCCGCCTATCCGGGCGGTTACGAGATCCTGGCCGCGGCCAGGCCCCATGCCGTGGTATTGCAGCACGCTCCCAGAAGAAAGGATTATGACGGCTTTCCCGGTTTTGCCATCCATCCGCTGGATCGTCAGATGGCGGCGGTGGAGGCCATACACGGACGGATTCCGGTGGCTGTCGCCCTGAACCAGGAGGGAATGGAAGTGCATGAGATCGATTCGGCCTGCAGAATGATCGAAAACTGTTTCGCTGTTCCGTGTGTCGCCCCCCTGGTTCACGGATTCGCTCCTCTGGTAGAGGTTTTGAAGGGGGAGATTCTCAGGCAGACTGAATTCGTATGACGGGCACAACGGATCTGGAACGCTATCAGGTGATCGATTCCCTGGAAGTCGGGCCGGTCGAATTGAAGCCCGCATCGTTGCGGGTACCGTACCGGGTAACCGTTGACGGCGCGGTTCATGAAACCCGTTTCGGGTACCGGTTCAGGGAGAACGTGTTCGATCCGGGCAGTGAATCCGATCGCAATCTGGCGGCCATGATGGCGGTTCAACCGGCGTTCAATTACGGTCTTTTCTGCCGCCGGATCCGGTTTCTCGATTCTCTTGACGAAGCGGATCGCGCCTTCATCGATTCCATGACCGAGAATACCAGTCGAGAGATTCTGGTCAAGAAACTTCTGGAGCCCAATCCCTTTCTTCTCCCGGGTTGGCAGCTCCGCAATGTTCCGGATCTGGACCGATATACCACGGCCAGTCTGGTCTTCGATTCACGGGATTGTACAGGGAAGGATTCGTGGAACGGTCGTGAAAACGGCTTCTGCGTATTGTCCAGCGGAGGAAAGGAGAGTCTGCTCAGCTACGGGCTGCTCGCGGAACTTGGATGCGAAACCCATCCGGTCTACATCAACGAATCGGGACGGCACTGGTTTACAGCTCTCAACGGATTCCGTTATTTTGAACAGAACATCCCTCATAATGCCCGCGTATGGAGTGATTGTGACCGTCTGTTCAACTGGATGATCCGGAAAATCCGCTTCATCCGTCCGGATTACAACCGCCTTCGGGCCGATGACTACCCGCTGCGTCTCTGGACGGTGGCCGTTTTTCTGTTCGGATCCCTGCCGCTGATGAAAAAGCGGGAGTTGACTCACCTGGTCGTGGGCAACGAATTCGATACCAGCCGTTATTTTCCGGAAGCCCAGCTACCCCATTACGACGGTCTTTTCGATCAAAGCCGCTGGTTTGACCACTATATGAGTGATTACTTCTCCCGGAAAGGCTGGTCGATACATGTCAGATCAATCGTACGCAACCTGTCGGAGACCCTGGTGGAGAAAGTGCTGGCCAACCGGTATCCCGATCTTTTCTCCAGTCAGGTCTCCTGTCACGCAGCACGGATGGAAAACGGTCGGGTCAGACCTTGCGGAAAATGCGAGAAGTGCCGACGAATCATCTCCATCCTGACAGCCATTGGCATCGATCCCGGTTTGATCGGTTATACGGAGGAAATGAAAAAGCAAGCGTTGAAGACTCTCAAAGGGAAGGGACTTCATTCCCAGTTGGCCGGGGAATTCTTACAGGTTCTGGAGATGCTCGGTGGCGCTTCCTGTGCCCAGGAAATCGAGCACCTGCGGATCAGTGAAGAGAATGCCCCCCTGTCGGACATTCCGGCTCTTGTCCGACAGCCTCTTTTACGCATTCTGCAGCGCTACAGTAAAGGCATTCTGAAACGGGAAGGAAGCACATGGAAGGGTGTCAGCGATGATTCATGGCTTTCAGATTCTGAATGAAAAAGAGGTTTTCTGAAGGGGACTATTGTCAAAAAAATGCCGGTAATCCTGGACAAATGGGTCAAAATGCGCTAAAGTGGGGGAAATGAGTGATGTTCGTGAACTGCAGCTGATCAGCTTCGACAAGGCCGCCGCCATTCTCAATGTACCCGGTTCCACGTTGTCCCGCTGGGTCAGGCAGGGCAAGATACACTGCCGCAGGCAGATGGGGAAGCTGGTCTTTTCGGTTACGGAACTTCAGAGCTGGGCGAATGAGCATGACATTCATCTGGTTCAGCCGCAGAAGAGCAGGCAGGAAACGGTTTCCAACCGATTCAGCGATCTGGCCTCCGCTTTGGAAAGAGGGGGCGTACACCAGGTGAAAGCCGAGTCACAGAAAACCCTGTTTGAACAGGTTGTGGCCACCCTCGGCGACATTCCCCCTGAAATTCGCCCGGAACTGGTGGAGGCGCTTTTGGAACGGGAAGCCATGGCTCCGACCTCCATGGGCCGGGGTTTTGCTTTTCCTCATCCACGCATGCCGGAACGATTCTCATTCTCGTGCTCCACCGTAGGCATCTATTACCTGGAAATCCCCCTGGATTTCAATTCTTCGGATTGTGAAGCCGTATCGATTGCTTTTGCCCTGTTCACTCCCCGTACACAGGAGCATCTGCGCCTGATGGCACTGCTGAGTCAGCTGCTGCGAAAACCCGAATCCCTGGAATTTTTCCGCCGGAAACCGGATCTGGGAGAGATCCTGAACTGGCTGGACGACATCGATAAATGAACCGGAACAGAATTTCGGCTCTCGGTGCACTGTTTCAGAACCTGAGCGGCAGTGCGCAGAGCGCCATGATCGCGGTTGTTGTCGGTATCAGCAGCGGTCTGGCCGCAGTGGCACTGACTTTCGGTCTGGAGAAGATTCATCATTGGAGCGAGACACAGACTTCTTTTTCCATTTGGCTCTTTCCGGTGGTGGGAATTCCGTTGACCGTTCTGATCCTGAAATCCATTTTCCATGATTTCGGAGGGCACGGGGTGCCGGAAGTGATTCACAGTGTCAACATGAAAGGGGGGAAACTGCGAGCACGTTCGGGGATATCCCGCCTGATCGGCAATCTTATCACACTGTCCAGTGGCGGATCCGCCGGTCCGGAAGCTCCGGTGGTCATCAGCGGTGCGGCCATCGGTTCGGAAATCGCCCGCTGGTTCCGCAGCAATGAAGCGGTCAGGGTTGCGGTCACGGGATCCGGAGCGGCCGCGGCCATCGCCTCCATTTTCAATGCACCGATCACCGGCATCATATTCACCCAGGAAGTGATCCTGGCCGATTGGACCAGCCGCACGATGCTGCCGGTGGCTCTGGCATCGGTTACCGGAACTGCGGTAAGCCGGATCCTGCATGGCAATCGGATTCCCTTTGCGCATCAGCAATTCCGCATCAACCTGAACGATATCCTGATATCGTTTGTTTTTTCAGTTTTCCTGGCCGTCATCGTCGTTTTTTTCCTGAGGGTTTTGCGCCGGGTCCGCAAAATACTGAAAAAAGCCATTCAAAACGATTACCTGAGAGCTTTTACGGCCGGTGCTCTTCTCATCGCCGCCATATATTTCTTTCCCCAGGTGAGGGGGGAAGGGTACAGCGTGGTCCGCGGCCTCATATCGAACAGTGTCCGATTCCCGCTGCTCATTCTCTTCACCCTGATTCTGATCAAGGTACTGGTTACAGCCATCACCCTCGGCGGCGGCGGTGAAGGAGGGGTGTTCGCACCTTCTCTGGTACTGGGCGCTCTTTCCGGCTCTTTCTTCTTCAAGTTCAGTCAGACTGTGCTGCCCCAGTTCACCATCTCCTCCGGCGGCCTGTTCGCCCTGGTGGGAATGGCGGGAATGATCAGCGGGACCATGCATGCACCCTTGTCGGGTATGTTCCTCATCTTCGAGATCACCGGCGGATACGAGGCTATATTGCCTCTGGTGGTGGTGTCCTTTCTCACTCCAAAACTGGTGAGGGTATTTGAGAAACATTCAATCTATCACAGCGATCTGGCCAGCAAGGGCATGCTCAGACCTCCGCGCAGCGACGCTCGCATTCTGTCCGACATCCGGCTCGACGAAATTCTGGAAACCGATATCCGGGACATTTCTCCCCATGCGACACTGCGTGAACTGATCCCGCTGCTGCAGGCATCCCGGCGCAATCTTTTCTCCGTTTCCGATCCCGATAGCGGTCGTTTTTTGGGACTGGTGGATTTTCATCAGGTCAAGGAGTACATTTTCGACGATCAACTGGTGGGGACGGTGCTGATCGAAGAGGTGATGAACACCAGCCCCGAGACAGCCGATCGCAGTGAAGAAATGCTGCAGATCATCAACCGTTTCGACAAACCCGGACTCTGGAATCTGGTCATTCTGGACAAGGGGAGTTTTGTCGGAATGATCTCAAAATCAAGCCTTCTCGATCATTATCGTCATGAACTGAAAGTGCAGACTCAGCGCTGATCAGGGCTGAACGGGCACCGACATGATCATTCCCGGAAAACCGTTTTTAATATCGAACTGACTCTCCTGAAACCGGAACGCGGTTCTTCGTCGTCTCAATTGGCAGAAAGACAATTAGGAGGTCCAATATGGCGACGGAAAAAAGAATGAACCCATTGAAAGTCACAATGCTGGGGCTACTGGCGCTCGGATGCCTCTTCACTGTGTCTTTGGATGCCGGTGAAGAGAAGTCAGACAAGGCTGTTGCCTTCCTGGGAGTATCTGTAAACGCCCTCGAACGGCATGAGAAGGAGAATCTGGGAGTGAAATGGGGAGTCAGAGTGGCCGTAGTAGAAAGGAAATCAGCCGCGGATCAGGCTGGTATCGAGGTAGACGATATCATATTGACCTTTGACGGCGAGAAGGTTCGTCGTTCCTTCGATCTGATCGAAATGGTCGGAGAGCACAAGCCGGGAGATCTGGTGAACCTGGAACTGCTGCGGGACAAACAGAAAAAGAGTGTCCAAGTTGCTCTGGGAAAACGATCCGACAAGAGATTCTTCCCGCTTGACCGGCCGGGTGAAGGCCGCTGGAAAATGGTTGCACCCGAGATGGAGAAATTTGTGAAACGGCCGTTCCTGGGGGTTTTCATCGAGGAGATCGAAGGCGATTTTGCCGAATATTTTGGTGTGAAAGAAAAAACCGCGGTGTTGATTCGATCACTGGAAAAAGAAGGCCCGGCAGCCAAAGGCGGACTCAAGGCCGGTGATGTACTGTTGCAGGTTGCCGATAACAAGATCGAAAAGGCTGGTGATGTCATGAAGGCGCTTCACGAAATGAAAGCCGGCGACAAGGTGGACATTACCGTCATGCGACACGGGAAAAGCCTCAAATTGAATCTGGTTCTCGGTGAACGAGAAGAACCCCGGATGTTCAGGTTTTTCCGGGGAGATGAAAATCTTCCGTTTCAGATGATGGAATTCGGATTTCCGGGAAACCGGATGCGGGGAAGGGGCGAGTGTGAAGTTTCCCTGCCGATGAACCGGATGAGAATGCCCGGAATGGACATGATGGAACGGCAGCAGCAGGGAGAACCGAATAAGGATGTTCCCCGCCCCGGGCCCGGATTCATGGTGATCTGAAAAGCCAAAAAACAATCATGCGGACGAGTCGGGGCGACCATGAAGGTCGCCCCGGTTTTTTATAGGGTCAATCGGTTTTCCCCTTTCCGATTTTCACTTTTTCCCCTTCACGGATCCGGACATCGCAAATGATTGCGGTATCGTTGCGGACTTTCAACCGGTAAGCGTTTCCCATGCGGTCCAAACGGATCGTCCAGTCTCCGCCGAAGGATTTCATATGGCTGAGTTCCAGGAAATTCCATTCGGTCGGCAGTCTCGGAGTCAAGTAGAAGGAGTCGAATCCGGCCGCATCGATCCCCAGGATCCCTTCAGTGATAATCCGGCAGTACAGGGCGCTTTCAGCAGATAGGTGGGCCATGTTGCCTTCGGGCCACGCTTCGACCACATAGGGTACGTGAAAACCGAGCAGCCGGGTTGTCGAATAAGAACGCAGCCTGGCCAGTCCCCGGTCGGCGGCGCCAGCCCGGAAAGCTCCGCGGAAGGCGTAGAGTGTACCCCGGTCCCAGAACAGGTCGGGATCCTTGAGATCGGGATTCAGTTCCACCCGGATGCCGTTGTCGGTCCACAGGCGATCGAACAGGGCTTCCAGGGTTCCCTCCTTGCGATTATCCATGTCCATGACCAGAGGCAGGCAGATCCAGTGCCGCAAAAAGGGGTGACCCTGAAAGTAGCGGTAGGTGTGCAGACCATCGATATCGGCCCCGAAATGGTTCTCGATGGCATCGGCCAATGCCGTTGCACGATTCCGGTATTCCTCCAGCTGCTGGTTTGGGATATTCAATGCCGTGCCCAGGGTCAGCGCCTGTCTCAATGCACCGTAGTACAGGCATGATGTGGCCAGGTTGGCTGTACCGGTGGCGATGCGTCCCTCCATTTCGTCCGTATCCGAACGGATGACGCCGGATTCGTTTTTTTGGGATTCGCAGTAATCCAGAGACCATTCAATCAGCGGCCACAATTCCATGGCGATTGAAGCTTTTCCTGCGGCAAGGCAGTACTGTGAAGCGCCGAAGGCGATCATGGCAGCATCTCCGCGGTCTTCTCCACAGCAGGTGAGGGAGCCGTCCATTTCGAAGGATGACCAGAAATGGCCGCCTTTCTCAGGAATATGACCGGCGAAGACCCGGTAGGCGTTCAATGCTGCCTCGTTGCCGACCGGAACCCCGAGGTATGGGAAAAAAGGACCGCTGTACTCGGCCTGATCGTTGGCCCACACGCCGGTGTAATATCGTCCGCCGCCGGGGGAGTGAACCAGTCCCATACTCGTTTGATAGATGCTTTCGGCCGCTCTTATTTTAGAAAAGGTGAACAGCTGGTTCAGAACCGGATCCGGACAATCGAGCCGGAGATTTTCGCTGATGTTGCAGATGAAGTCTGACCTTTCTGACATGAGTTCTGGCACTGTCATTTTGGGAATACTTTCTCCGTTCTTGGCAGCGGAGTAACAAATGGGAAATTCCAGCGACTTTCCGGACTCGAGACTGACCCGTCCGGGGGCGTCGCAGGATACTACCATGTGATAGTTACCCAACTGGCCGGCCTGTTCCCGGTGCAGATCCAGTTTACCGATCTGCAGCTCGACGGGATGCTGCGAACGGTTTTCCAGATGCCAGATTTCCGCGAACAGCCGCGATGTCATCGACGGCAGCAGGGTGCGAGTCAGGCACAGACCCTGCTGTTCTTGGTGTACGATCCTCAGCAGTCCGTTGATTTCGATCCGTTCCGCCGGACCGGGTTGGAAGGTGCGCTCACCGGCGACAATGACCGGAAGAAGACGGTCATCGTATTCGCAGCGCAGGTATGCCCTGTATTGCTGCCATTTCGGTGCATCCGAGGGAATGAAGGTCCGAAGCTGGGGAAAGATGACTTCCCGCCGGATGGAGATCCGCCGTTGTTCATCCACCTGGTAGTGAATGATGGCGGCGACGTTTTGCCCGCTCATCTCCATATTGTCTTCGTGCGGAAGCCGCTTCTCCTGCTGAAGGTTCCAGACGATGCCGCCCCCGGGTAAAAGCTGCCAGTAGAGCGTTTCCTTGTCGGCCGGTGCATTCTGTCCGGCGTTCAGACCGCTGCAGATCAGCAAAAAGATGAATGTGGCGAGTATTCTGTTCATTTTTTCTCCGGAACCAATCAAAGGGAGAATATATGATTGTAAACGTTAACGCAAGTGTTATGCCTTGGCTTATGCTCAGCGGCGGTCGATTTCCAGTGTCTGCATCTTGTAGCGCAGTCCGGATTCGGAAATACCCAGTTCCCTGGCCGTCTTCGACTGATGGTAGCGGTTTTTTTCCAGTGTTTTTTCAATGATCTTTTTTTCGATCTGCTGCAACCGTTCGCTCAGCGGAAGGGAACTGTCCAGCCACATGGGATCGGAATCGGTTTCGTTGACGCTGAAAAGATGAAGCGGAAGATCCTGTTGCCCCAGGACATCGTTTCTGGACAGCACCACGGCCCGCTCGACGATGTTTTCCAGTTCACGGATATTGCCGGGATAATCGTATTTGATCAGTGTGTTCAGTGCCTCCCGGGACAGGCCCCGGATGGTCTTTCCTTCCCGTTTACTGAATTTTTTAATGAAAAGGTCGATCAGAAGAGGAATTTCTACTCGTCGCAGACGCAGGGGGGGGAGCTCGATGTTGATGACGTTCAGTCGGAAAAAAAGATCTTCACGGAACTGTCTTTCCC
>CAYMND010000051.1:0-10821 GCA_964391685.1 uncultured Clostridia bacterium
TTTTGGGTCAGCTCCCGATCATGGGAAGGAGTCAGAACGGCTTTAACGGAATAGACCGTGCCCATCGTGACCCCGTGAAATTCAGCCAGATAAGGGAGTGCGGCATCCGGTTCATGACATGCCCCGGATATCAGGATCAACAAAATCGCCATCCGTCTGATTTTCTTCATCTTTTCACCTGTATTCATGAATTCACCATGACTGGGCATGATGAATCAGACAATCAACCGAAGTCGTCGAAAAGAATGTTTTCCTTCTCCACACCAAGACTGTCGAGAAGACCGAGCACGGCTGCCAGCATGAGCGGCGGTCCGCAGATATAATATTCACAGTCCTCCGGAGCCGGATGATGCTTGAGGTACTCTTCAAAGAGCACCTGATGAATGAATCCGATGTACCCGTTCCAGTTGTCCTCCGGCTGAGGTTCGGACATGGCCACATGCCAGCTGAAATTGGCATGTTCGCCTGCCAGTCTGTCGAATTCCTCCTGGTAGAACAGTTCTTTCAGTGAGCGTGCCCCATACCAGAAGCTGATCTTTCGCTTCGAATGAAGCCGTTTCAGCTGATCCAGGATATGAGACCGCATGGGAGCCATACCGGCGCCACCACCGACAAAAACCATCTCGTTGCCCGTCTCCCGGGCGAAGAACTCACCGTAGGGCCCGGTGATGAAAACTCTGTCACCGGGTTTGAGGTTGAAGATATAAGACGACATCTTGCCCGGTGGAACGTTCGGCTTCTTCGGCGGCGGAGAAGCGACACGGACATTGAGCATGACAATCCCTTTCTCCAAAGGATAGTTGGCCATGGAATATGCCCGGGTAACCGGCTCGTCCACCATGGAACGGTAGCGCCACATGTCAAAACGGTCCCAGTCACCCCGGAATTCTTCATCAATATGGAAATCACGGTACACCAATGAATGGATGGGGGCCTCGATCTGGATGTAGCCACCGGCCCGGAACTTGACATCCTCTCCTTCGGGCAGCTCCAGTATCAGCTCCTTGATGAAAGTGGCCACATTGCGGTTGGAGCGCACCCGGCATTCCCAGCGTCTGACATCGAACACTCCCGGATCGATTTCGATCTTCATATCCTGCTTCACCGGAACCTGACAGGAAAGCCTCATGCCTTCCCGAATCTGACGCCGATTCAGCTGCGTCTTCTCCGTGGGCAGCACATCGCCCCCCCCTTCACGGACGATCACTTTGCATTGACCGCAAGTTCCGCCGCCGCCGCAGGCCGATGAGACGTAAATCTTATGTTCCGCCAGAGCTCCGATCAGTTTTCCTCCGGCTCTGACCTTCAGGGTATGATCCGGGTCATCGTTGACAGTCAGGGTAATGTCTCCCTGCTGCACCAGTTTCGACTTGGCCAACAGGATGACCACCACCAGGAAAAGCACCACCAGCGTGAACATGACCACACCGGATACAATCACCGCCGTTCCACTCATCTTGACCTCTACAGTTGGATACCCGAAAAGAGCATAAAAGCCATGGCCATCAATCCGGCTGTGATGAAGGTGATGCCCAGGCCGCGCAGACCAGCCGGCACATTGCTGTATTTCATCTTGTCACGGATTCCGGCCAGGGCAATGATGGCCAGAGCCCAGCCGATTCCGGAACCCATTCCGTAAACCACGCTTTCACCAAAGGTGTAATTCCGTTCGACCATCAGCAGTGAACCGCCCAGAATGGCGCAATTGACCGTGATGAGCGGAAGGAAAATCCCCAGAGCGTTGTAGAGTGTCGGAAAGTATTTGTCGAGGCTCATCTCCAGAATCTGCACCATGGCCGCAATCACTCCGATATAGGTGATGAGTCCCAGGAAAGTAAGGTCCAGATCCCCCAACCCGAGCCAGGACAGAGCCCCGGCCTTGAGCACATGGGTATAGATGAGATTGTTCACCGGAACGGTGATGGTCTGCACCACCACCACGGCCACACCCAAACCCAGAGAGGTCTCCACCTTTTTGGAAACGGCCAGAAACGTGCACATGCCGAGAAAAAAAGCCAGGGCCATGTTTTCGATGAAGATGGATCTGATGAACAGGCTGAGGTAGTGCTCGAACATTTATTCCTCCTCCACTTGTTCCTTCTTGACACTGCGAATGGACCAGATCATCAGGCCGATCAGGAAAAAAGCGCTGGCCGGGACCAGAAAAAGACCGTTCGGCTGATACCAACCCCCATCACTGCGCAACGGCAGAACACTCATGCCGAAGAATTTTCCCGAGCCGACCAATTCCCGCACGAATCCAACCGTGACCAGAATAAAACTGTACCCCAGGCCATTGCCGATCCCATCGAGAAAGCTCTGCCACGGAGGGCTTTTCAGCGCATAAGCCTCAGCCCGCCCCATGATGATGCAGTTGGTGATGATCAGGCCGACGTAAACCGAAAGCTGCTTGCTGATTTCAAAGAAATAGGCGCGGATGACCTGGTCGGCGACAATCACCAGAGACGCGATAATGGTCATTTCGACAATAATGCGGATGCTGGAAGGAATATAGTCGCGGATGGTGCTGACCGCCAGATTGGAGAAAGCGGTCACCAAAGTCACCGCAAGGGCCATGACCACTGCAGTTTCCATCTTGGATGTCACTGCGAGGGCCGAACAGATACCCAACACCTGAAGGGCGATGGGATTGTTGTTGAACACCGGATCCAGCAGGACCTTTCTCATTTTACCGCTCATTGAAGTCTCCCTGACGCAGTCTATCGAAAAACGGGCCGTACCCTTTGTCACCCAGCCAATAGCGCAGGAGGCGGTCAATTCCCCGAGTGGTCAAGGTGGCACCGGACAATCCGTCCACCAGATGCAGCTTATGCTCCGGCCGGGAGTTGTCCGTTTTCCCCTTGATCACCTTCAGGCTGTAATCGCCGTTTTCATCGGTCACCTGCTTTCCCGGCCAGAGTGCCTTCCATCGGGGATTGTCCACTTCACCGCCCAGTCCCGGTGTCTCTCCGTGTTCATAAAAGGAAAAACCGCGAATCGTCTTCAGATCTATATCCAGAGAAAGAAAACCGTACATGGTTGACCAAAGCCCCTTACCGAAGACAGGAAGAACCACCCCCTGAAGTTGTCCCTTTTCCATAATCAGAAAGATGTTGACCCACTTTGGTCTTCGTTTCAGGCCGGCCAGATCGTCAGCCGCAGCGATCTCTTCGCTGAACGCCCTCTTCAGAGCCGCCTCCTTGAGATCGTACCGTTCGGGATCAAGGCCGGCTTTCCTGAACTCGGCCTCCTCCTCCTTTCCGCTTTCCAGGCGGATGGTCATCCGTCGGATATTCCGGTTGTACCGGTCGATCACCTCGCTGTCCGTGGTATACAAGGCGGAAGCGATGAGAATGTTTTTCAGCTCTTCGATCCGGCGGTTTTCCTCCTGTCTCGGCCTCAGCAGCACCACCGCCGCAGAAACCAGAATGGAACAGACCACACACAAAGCCAGAGCCACCAGCATCGTCCGTTTGACGCTATCGTTGCTCATATCTCAACCGCCTCCGCTTGATGTGACGCATGACCACTATCTTGTCAATAATGGGTGCCAGTACATTGCCGAACAGAATCGCCAGCATCATCCCCTCGGGATAAGCAGGATTGAGCACCCGGATCAGCACCACCAGTGCGCCGATCAGGAAACCATAAACCCATTTCCCCGGGTTGCTGACCGCCGCACTGACCGGATCGGTGGCCATGAAAACCGTACCGAAGGCGAATCCACCCAGCACCAGATGCCACCAGGGCGGCATGGCGAACATGGGATTGGTGGTACTGCCGATCAGGTTGAGCAGTAAAGAGAACGCGCTCATCCCCAGAAGCACCGCCAGCATGATCCGCCAGCAGGCGATTCCCGTAACCAACAGCAGCATGGCTCCGAGCAGGCAAGCGACAGCGGAAGTTTCCCCCATGGACCCCGGTATGAAGCCCCAAAAGGCATCCCACCATGAAACGCCGACGGAGGGGAAAGCCTCCGCCGCCTTCGCCAGAGGAGTGGCCGAACTGATCCCGTCTAACCCCACCCAGACCGCATCGCCGGACAGCTGCATGGGATATGCAAAAAAGAGGAACACCCTCGCCGTCAACGCCGGATTCAGAATGTTCATCCCCACTCCACCGAAGACCTCCTTTCCGATGACCACACCGAAAGAGATCCCGACTGCAGCCATCCACAGAGGGATCGAAGGTGGAAGGATCAACGGGAACAACAGGCTGGTGACAAAAAAGCCCTCGTTGATTTCATGCTTGCGAACGATGGCGAACAGCACCTCCCAGAACCCCCCGACCGCCAGCGTCACGATGTATACCGGCAGGAAATAGACGGCTCCGACCAGCACCTTCCCCAAAAGCGTCACCGGATCGATTCCCAGAAAGTGCGCCAGTTTCATCTGCCAGGGCAGAACCGCCGTGGCTCCGCTGTGTACCAACACCTTCTGAATCTGATATCCGATATTGTACAAGCCGAAGATCACGGCAGGAACCAACGCCATGACCACCGTGGCCATCATGCGTTTGAGATCGAGACAGTCCCGGACATGAGGCGCCTTGCGCGTTGTCCTGTTGGTGTTGTAGAGCAATGTGTCCACAGCTTCATAAAGAGGGAGCCAGCGCCTGTACTTGCCATCATGACCGAAATGCGGTTCCAGTCGGTCAAGCCATTTTCGCAGCATGCTACCCCTCCTTCTCAATCTGATCCAACATCTTTCTCAGTAATGCCCCGTACTCGATCTTCGATGGACAGACAACCGTACAAAGGGCCAGATCTTCTTCGACCAATTCCAGACAACCCAATGCTTCGGCATCGTCTATGTCGCCGGCCAGGAGCGCACGCAAAAGAAACGTAGGCATCAAATGGAGCGGCATCACCCGCTCGAACGATCCACTGGGCACCATGGCTCTCACACCACCGTAGCAGCTGGTGGTCATGGAACGTGGACGTCGCGGAAGCCAGGCCCCAAGCACCAGCCGCTTGAGGGAAAACAGGTTCATCGGGAAGGGATTGACCCAACCGAGAAACGATCGGCTGAGATCTTCTTCAATCACTGAAATTTGCTGATGAAAACGGCCCAGGAAGTGTTCCGGAGAAGTCGCCCCATGACCGGACAGCACGGAACCGGATATGATTCTCCAGCTGCCTTCGTGCAGTTCGTCACGAAGAAGCTCTTCCAGGTCGGCTCCCTGACGGACCCGAAGCAATCGGGGATCCTTCACCCCCGGTCCTCCCAGTGAAACGATGCGTTCCACCGGCCAGACACCGGAAACGAACAGTTCACCGACAGCCAGTACGTCCTGAAGATCCAAGTACCAGACCGGACGATTCTTGTCCGCCGGATGCAGGTAGTGAATATGGGTTCCGGCATTGCCGGCCGGATGAGGTCCGGAAAAAACCGAATGATGGAAATCAGAAAGATTCGGCAGAGACCGGTTCCAGCTTTCCCCGCTGCAGAAATACAGCGGGCCGTCGAACAGACGGCGCAAGACAGCGAGTCCGGCATCTAAAAAATCTCCACGGGCTGCCATGATGACCGAAATGGGAGGAGCCAGCGGCTGGGTGTCATGGGCGGTGACGAAGAGAGCCGAAGGATTTTCCTGAGGGGACGGAACTCCGCCGAAGGGCCGTCGTCGCAGAGACGCCCAGGCGCCGGAAGAGAGTAGCCGGGTTCTCACCTCTTCCCGGTTCAGTGCATCGATCTCTTTTTTCCCGATAGCGGGGTATTGATTCACCGTCTCGTTCCGGTCGAGACAGATGATCACCGATTGCAGAACGCGCCGTTCTCCCCGGTTGATCGACTCCACGACACCCCCTCCGGGAGAGACGATGACAATATCCGGGTGGTTTTTATCGGCCATGATCGGCTGACCCCGACGAACCGCATCTCCCTCGGCCACGAGCAGCCGGGGGCGCACCCCCGGACAATCCCGCCCAAGAGCGGCGACTTTCGTCACGTGTCCAGCATCCTGCAATACTCCTTTTGGAACCCCGGCCAGCGGCAGGTTCAGACCTTTCTTCAGTATGAAATTTGCCATGGCGTTCAAAGCCTCCAGGCTGCTCCTTCCATGAATCGGAAGTTAAAAAATAGTAACATAGCCACCAGGCAAAAACAACAAAACTCAGACAAAAGGCCCCGGCCACCCTCAAGTCTCCTTCCTCGTCGGATTGATTCTCAACCGTTCTGGTATGCTATAATTGCGGAAACATTGACATAAGAAGAGGTGAAATATGAATAGAGCTTACCTGACACTGTGTCTGATCCTGACGATGCTGCTGATCGTGACGGTTCACCTGACCGCCTCGGTTCCTCCCATTCCACCGGAAGTCAAGTCGCACATGATGAAATTTATCGAGCAGATGTCAAAGCATGCCGAAATGTTGTACGCGACTTCCGAAAAAGCCGCTACGGCAGAAGACATGGCACGGGCTCTCGAAGTCTATCATCAGAATGTCCGTCCACTGATCGAGGGAGTTGTCAAGCTCAAGGCCAAATATGCCGATTTTTTCGCCGCTGCAGACAACAGCAATCAGGAAACCAGCGGCGATACCGAACTTGACAAAGCCAACGAGATTTTCGAAAAACGCATGGAAAAACTCGGACTGGTCATGGGCAAGGCGATTCAATGGATGGACAACCCCAAGATGAAAGCCGCTCTGGATAAAATGCAGGAAACCATGAGTCTTCTCGACAATCCGGAAGAGAAGGAAAACGAAGAAGATTGAAGATCGTCCCTACACCTGTTGACAACGAAACGTTCTTAACATACTTTCCTTTCCATGGAACGCTACGACTTGATTGTCATCGGAAGCGGCCCCGCCGGACAGCGGGCGGCCCTCACCGCAGCGAAAGCCGGTCGCCGGGTGATGGTGGTCGACCGCCGCAGCCACAAGCTCGGAGGTGTGTCGCTTCATACGGGCACCATCCCCAGTAAAACCCTCAGAGAGGCCGTCCTCTACATCAAGAACATCCGCCGCAAGAACCTCTACGGCCCGAGCCGCTACGAACGGGGCGACATCTCTCTCGAAGACCTCCTCAACCGGGTCAAGACCATCTTGGAATACGAACTGCAGGTCATAGAGGCCCAGTTCAGACGTCATCACATCACCACGCGTTACGGCACCGCATCGTTCACCGGTCTCCATGAAATCGAAATCACCCCCTGGGAGAACGCCCCGCCCGAGCACGCCGCAGCCGACCATTTCGTCATCGCCACCGGCACCGTGCCCCGGGAGCCCGAGGACATCTCCTTCGATTACAGCACCATTCTCAACAGCAACTTCATTTTTTCTCATAAATCCAGACTGGAATTGATGCCGCACAGCCTCATCGTTTACGGCGCCGGTGTCATCGGCAGTGAATATGCGCTGATGTTCGGAGCCCTGGGATGCCGGGTATGGCTGGTGGACAATCAACCCGATCTCTTCCCCTTCGTCGACCACGAGATCAGAACACTGCTTAAACGATACATGGCCGATTGCACCATCGAAGTCATCTGCAACGCCCCGTACAAAGAAATCGTCAACGAGGCCGGCCAGGCCCGTCTGACCCTCGAAGACGGTCGCATTTTCCGTGCTGACGCCCTGCTGTTCACCAAAGGACGACTGCCCTGCACCGCCCCCCTGCATCTGGACCGCATCGGCATCGAACCGGCCAAAGGTGGCTTCATCGCCGTAAGCGACACCTATCAAACCCGCATTCCTCATATCTATGCCGCCGGCGATGTCATCGGCTTCCCGGCACTGGCCTCCACCAGTGCCGAGCAGGGCCGCATGGCCGCCAGTCATATGCTGGGTCATGAAATAAACCGCAGCCGCCCCGAACTTTTTCCCATCGCCATCTACACCATTCCAGAATTTTCCGGCATCGGTAAAACCGAACAGGAACTGCAGAAAGACGGAACACCGTATCTGTCCGGCACCGCCGAATATCGCGACGTTGCCAAGGCCGCCATTTCAGGAGATGACCGCGGACTGCTCAAGATTCTTTTCAATCCCGAGACGCGGGAAGTGTTGGGCATCCACGTCATCGGCGACCAGGCCGCCGAAATCATTCACATCGGACAGATGCTCATGGCCACACACAACCGGCTCGACTTCTTCATCGAAAACGTTTTCAACTACCCCACCTGGGCCGAAGCCTACAAGCTGGCCGCCCAGAACGGTCTGGACCGGTTGAACAACCCCAGTGATTCCACTTCATCAGATTAAAGCTCCAAAGAACCTCTGCAAGCGGGGTAACGGCTGCACCCCCAAAACGACATGCCTGTCCTCGGACCGTTGCGAACGGTACGCAGCACCATATTTCCTCCACAAATCGGACACACGGGGATTGACACATCCTCAGGTTTTTCAGAGAGACAATCTGCCGATCCAGCAAAAAATTTGCCTGATGAATCAGGCAGATCAACGCGTTGGCTCTGATTTCCGCTTTATCATGTTCCAGCCATGGCGCGTACATTGCCCAGCGTTGTTCATCAGTCAAATCGTTCCGATCTGTCCGAGCCGACGGATTCAGTTCAAAGAAAAAACTTCAAGACTGAGCCGAACCGCCTGAAGGCTTCCTCGATCTCCTCTTCGTTGTGTCGGGCAATGGACAGTCGGACGAAAGCCGACGGTCCGCCGTCCGGGAAATAGGCACCTCCGTGTGAAACGAAGACTCCGGCTTCAGCCGAACGCCTCTCCAGTTCCTCCGGCGTCACCTCACCGGGCAGACGCAACCAGATGGTGTACCCACCGGCCGGCCGGGTCCATTCGACTCCAGAAGGAAAGAACCGCTCCGCCGCTCCGAGGGCGACGGCCATGCGCCTGCGAAAAAGCCGGTGAATCCGTTGCAAATGGCGATCATAACACCCTTCTCGGCAGAAACACTCGAGAAACAGCTGTCCAAGAGTGCTGCTTCCCAGATCGCAATACCGCTTGACCGCCGACAGTCGCTCAATCAGCCGACGGTCGGCTGCGATCCAGCCGATTCGCAGTCCGGGGAAGAGCACCTTGGAGAAGGTCCCCAGGTATATCACCAGTCCATCGCTGTCGATGGATTTGATCGGCAGAGCGACTGGTCCTTCGTACCGCATATCCTCTTCGAAACCGTCCTCGACAATGAGCACACCGAATCGTTGGGCCAAATCGAGCATTCGTTCCCGATGGTCATGGCCGGTGGTGATTCCGGTGGGATTCTGAAAACTGGGCATGGTGTACAGGAATACCGGACGTTCCGTTTCAAAGACCTGCTCCAACGCTTCAATGGAGACACCTCCGGACCCCATGTTGAAACCGAGGACACCCAATCCGTTCATTTCCAGCACCGGCAGGATACAGCCATAGGTGGGCAGTTCGAGAGCCACCCGACCGCCGGTTCGTCCCAGGACCCGGCAAACCAGGTCGATCCCCTGCTGTGCACCGTTGGTGACGAGTATTTCGGCAGCGGAAACCGAAACACCGTGCAAACGGAGGCGACGGGCAAGCAACTCCCGAAATGGTTCGGATCCCGCTGGATTCCCATACCGAAAAGCCTCGGCTCCGTGTTCGTTCAAGGTCTCCCGCATGACCCGCCGGACATCCTCCATGGGGTAGAGCCTCGGGTCGAGTTCGATGGATGCCAAATTGTACTGTCTATCGGAGTCGGCAGTCAGCAGAGACTCCGGTGCATGGGCCATAGAGAAATGAAGAATCGACTCCACCTCCGCCCGTACGGATCCGGACCAATCCATAGAACCGATGAAGTCGGGATCGTATGCCGCAACCGGCCGGCGTCGGACGACAGTGGTATAGCCTCCCTGTCGACTGGTGATGAATCCAAGGGCCTGGAGTTCATTGTAGGCAGTAAGTACCGTCGAACGGTCCACCCCGATCTTCCCGGCCAGGATACGACTGGGCGGCAATCGTTCCCCGGTCTGCAGTGCACCCGTTTCGATCAGGCTGCGCAACCGCGACACAATTTGAGTGAACAGCGGTGTCGCCGATGTCCGATCCAGCTGAATTAGCAGAGACATGACAACACCTCATCAAACAATTGGATTGCTCATAATACCATAAAATTGGATCTTGCCGCACATCCAATACAGATCTACACTGCAGATGCATACCAATTCATTCAGGAGGTCGCCCATGCCTTTTCGCAACGATTACGACGATTCAACCCGAGCCGCAGCCTATGCCCGACTGCAGTTCCCCGGCACCTATGAACTGGCCTTCAGGGATCTGCCCGAAATCATCCACCGCCACAGCCGCGGCAAAAAGGCACTGGATTTCGGCTGCGGAGCCGGCCGCTCCAGCCGCTTCCTGGAGCGACTCGACTTCCAGACCACCGGCATCGACATCTCCGCCCAGATGCTGGCCAACGCCCGTCAACTGGACCCCGACGGAGACTACCGCCAGGTGGAAGACAGTGGATCCGTTCCGTTTGCCGACAGTATTTTCGATCTGGCCTTTTCGGCTTTCACCTTCGATAACATTCCCACCTACAAAAAGAAAGAGATTCTTTTTTCTGAACTGCGACGCGTGCTGAAGCCCGATGGCCGGCTGATTCTCCTGGTCTCAACCCCGGAAATGTATTTGAACGAATGGGCTTCCTTCTCAACCCGTGATTTTACCGACAATCATCGGGCCAGAACCGGAGATCCGGTACGGATCGTCAACAAGGCAGCCGGAGACACTACGCCCGTCACCGACATCCTCTGCCCGGACCAGGAATACCACCACCTGTTTTCAGCCGCCGGGCTGGAGTTGCTGGAGATGCGCAAAACACTGGCCCGTCCCGAAGAAACCGGTCCCTGGATCAGCGAAACCCGCACGGCCCCCTGGTGCATCTATATCCTCAGACCAAT
>CAYMND010000052.1:0-10699 GCA_964391685.1 uncultured Clostridia bacterium
CATTGGAACCCTTGCACTCCCGCTTCAAATGGTCGCCGAAACTTCTATAGAGCTCAAAAAGACGGTCTTTTTCCTCGGCCATGCGTTCTCCGTAAGGCAGATTGGTGACGATCAGGCGAGGAGGCAGATTCTTCAGCATTCGGAAATCCGCTTTCTGAAGCTGGACCTTTTCTCCGAAGGGAAGGCGGAACAGATTGTGCCGGGCCTTTCGGATGGATGGGCCGTGGATGTCGCTGCCCGACAAGAGGTCTTCACCGATGCTTTGGATCTTGGAATCCGCTTCTTTCTTCACTTCTTCCCAGAGGCGGTTGTCAAAACCGGGAATGTACTTCAGTGAAGCATGTGAACGCCTGTAGCCGGCGGGAATGCGGGCTGAGAGCATCAGCGCCTCTCCAAGGAACGTTCCGGAACCGCAGAAAGGGTCGAGTAGCTTCGATTCTCCGTTCCAACCGGAGATCTGGAGGACTGCGGCAGCCAGATTTTCTTTCAGGGGAGCCAAGCCGCCTTCGAGTCGGTAGCCCCGTTGATGTAGGGGACCGCAAGGGTCGAGGCTGATCAGGGCTTCCTGGCCCTGAATGAAAAGGTTGATGCGCAGATCCGGAGTCTCCCTGTCCACGGAAGGCCGTTGCCCGGAGTGCTTCCTGACCTGATCGACAATGGCATCCTTGAGCTTCAGGCTGGCGTACTGAGAGTGCCGGATTCCGGAGTGGATCAGGTGGCTGGAAACCATGAAGCTGCGGTGGGCCGGTATCAGCTCATGCCAGGGTAATGTTACGGCGTGATCGTAGAGACCATCGGTGTCCGGGCAGGGAAAACTCCATACGGGAAGCAATACCCGTCCGGCCAGGCGGGACTGGTATAAAACGCTGAAGAATGTCCGGGCTGAAGCGTAAAAGGAGACTCCGCCCGACTCCAGCTGACAGTTCATGGCACCCAGACCGTTCAATTCCTGTTCGAGATACGGCTCCACCCCCTTGGGGCATTGTGCGAAAAAGCGTGTGTCATTGGTGTTCTTGAGCATTGTTACGGATTTCATTTTATGCCTTCCAGCCCCTTGAGTTTCACGTTCAGTTGCGGATTATGTGAAAAATCGCCGTCGAGCATCTCGCCGAGATGATCGGTGATTCGTTCGAAGAGGCGATCAATCTGAACCTCTTCTTCCTTGAGAAACGGACCCAGGACGTAGGCGGTGACATTGCTGTGGGCAGGACGGCCGATGCCGATACGCAGGCGGCCGAAATCGGGGGTCCCGAGTTGGGAGGTGATGCTGCGCAGACCGTTGTGACCGCCCAGACCGCCGGAGAATTTAAAGGCGAATGTACCGAAAGGGAGTTCCAGGTCGTCGTGAACCACGAGAATTTCCTCCTTGCTGATTTGGAAATACTGCATCATGGCGCTGATGGAATATCCGCTGCGGTTCATGTAGGTCAGAGGTTTGAGCAGGTACCGCTGTTCCGAGGCCAGGGACATGCGGCAAAAGACACCGTTGAATTTTTCCTGCCACTGGATATCGTTTCCCCGGATCAGGTGATCGATGTAAAGCCAGCCGATGTTGTGCCGAGTGAAGACGTATTCCGGCCCGGGATTGCCGAGGCCGATGAGAAGTCGGATCATCTGGGTTTCCTTCCTGGTATATGGTCAATGTTTCGTGTAGAGGATTATGTTCGGTTTTGTCTCCCGTGTCAACCTTTTCCTGGATCCCACCGATGCGGAATCAGGATGACGGAGACTGTACCGCCTGAAGCGGTACCTCATCCCAAAAGTTGAGAACAGCTCAGGCGAATCGGCGGATAAGATGCTTGAAGAACCGGTCAGCTTTTCTCGTCTCTTTTTTTCAGATAGTCATGGGCCGCCTTGGCTGGATCCAGCCCCAGCTCCCTGGCCAGTGACATGACCATCACCTTGATATACGCCGGAGGCGGCAACTGGTCGAATCGTTCCATTTCGATGCTTCGGATGTGACTGACCGAGATACCGGTGGCCCGTGCCAGAGAATCGTACTCGTATTTCAACATCTGCCGGATCACCCGGAGGGCCATTCCGGAAATGACCTCGAATTCCGGAAGCGGCTGAGCGGGCTGTTCCACGACCTTGCCCGAGGGGTTTCGGGAAGCCTCTTCCCGGGTATGATACTCCTTGAGAACCTGATAGGCCGTATCCAGATCCGCCAGGATCTTTTCCCTCTTTTCTTCGTTCATTCCCTCTTCCAGTGCGGCATAGCAGGTCTCGGCATCCTTGTAGATTTCCTTGAGCAGGAGATAGTTGTTTTTGATCTGTGAAAAAGGGGTGTCCGGGGCGATCTCAAGGATGTCGTAATAGGGCTTAAATTCCTGTTTGAACATTTTTTAAAAATTCAGCCTGAACCTGGGTTCCTTTCAATAGATTGTCGATCAGGCTGCTGAACTCCTTATGGGTTTTGGGAGAAACGTTGAACTGGGCCAGGGCCCGGGTCATCTGCAGATTCTTTCGAAACTGGTAATCGTAACTGATGAATCCGCTGAAACGGGCGTCCACACCCAGATATTTGAGGCAGAGGCTCTTGACGGTGAATCCTTCTCTCAGTTCGGTATTGTTACGGACCTTGTTGAGAACGATCGATATGGGAAAGGGTTTCAGGGCGTCCATGACCACATCGATATGGGGTCCGGCCGTTTCCTTCAGGGCACGGATCAGCTCGGTGAGGTTGAGCAGACCCAGTTTTCTGCGGTTGGCCCAGAGAGTTTTGGCCTGGTCTCGAAGCGGAGTGTCCTTGAAGAGAGCCTGCAACCTTCGCGAAAAAAGATGCTTGACGAAAAGGAAAAGATTTTCCACCGCAGTGATTTCGGGTATGCACACTGTAATCATGAGCTGAGCATTGAGAAAAACGTCCAGGGTCAGATGGTTCACTCCGGCCCCGACATCGAGAATGATGATGTCCATGTCCATCTGACGCAGCTGCTTGAAAAAACGGGTTTTCTGCGCATGCTGAATTGCGCTGGCCGACAGTCCGAACTGATCACCGGCGATGAAGAACAGATTCGGGTTCTGGGTGGTGAGCTGCAGTTCATTCAGGGGCTTGTGTCCCTCGAAAAACTGCTGGAGGCTCATGGGAGCCTTGATGAGACCGAAAAAATTGTGGAGATTGGAACCTCCGAAGTCACAGTCGATGACCGTTGTTTTCAACCCCATTTCGGCCAGTGCTGTGCCCAACTGAGAGGAAATGAAGGTTTTACCGGTACCGCCTTTGCCTCCGCCTACAGCCCAGATGGCCGGTCGGGTGGGTAAAACACCGGATTGATCGCCGAATTCACTCATGGTTTTGCTGACGCCTCCGATATATGATAAAAATCCAGGCAACGATAGTCAATGACCAGTCTTTTTTTTTTGCAGAACGCAGAAACAAGAGATTGACAGAGTGAGAGAGTACGATTAAACTCACAAAATGACTCCATTTTCAAATTCCAGGCATTTTGTTTCCGTCTTTTGTGGTTCTTCCGCCAAAGTTGCCGGGCACTTTCTGGATGGCGCCCGGTTAGTGGCCCGTGTTTTCTGTGAAAACGGGTTCGGCTTTGTTTACGGCGGTGGTGGCGTAGGCATGATGGGAGCTCTGGCTGATGAAGTTCTGGCTTGCGGCGGAGAAATCCGCGGTGTCATTCCCCGCTTCATGGTAGAACGCGAATGGGCTCATCCACAGGTGAGGACCATGGATATTGTTGTAACCATGGCCGAGCGAAAAACCAGAATGATTGAACTTGGAGATATTGTCATGGCCCTCCCGGGAGGGATCGGTACCCTTGATGAGTTCTTCGAGGCATCCACACTCAGTCAGCTCGGCTGCCTGAAAAGCCCATTGCTGATTTTCAACCAGGCCGGATATTTCGATCCTCTGCTGGAGTTGCGGAAGCACATGGAGGAACAGAAGTTTATGCCCAGAGGAGATGAGTGCGTCTGGAATGTGGTCAACGATGCAGAGGAGTTGAGTCGTTTCATTGCCCAATGGCGAAATGAAGCCCGAAGGAGAGTCCACCATGCTTCTCACTGAGCTGGTCAACCTGCTGGACGATCTTTTCCTTCCGGGACAATTCAACGATTCCTGTCACAACGGCCTGGTCATTGCCGGAAGGAAGGAGGTCGACCACCTGCTTCTGGGGGTTTCTTTGAATCGCGCTGTAATCAACCGGGCGATCGAGTGCAAGGCGGATGCCCTGCTGGTTCATCACGGCATATTTCATGCCGGTAACTGGATGATTCCGGAGGCGATTTCGCCATGGGTTCGTACACTGATCCAGCATGACGTTTCATTGTTCTGCTACCACCTGCCCATGGATGCCCACGCAGAATTCAGTCACAATCGGTATCTGATGGATAAAATCGGAGCGGAAAATATCGAAGCTTTTTCGGCATACGGATTGATCGGCGATTTGAGGAACCCTTTGAATATGAGGGAGATTCTCGGTCGCCTTCCGGTTCAGGAGTGGACCGAAGGATTGTCAACTCGTTCTTTCGATATCTCCTCCCGCCTCGAATGGAATGCGGGACGCTGGGTCTGCTCGGATGGTCCGGAAGCAATCCGACGGGTGGCCGTTGTCTCGGGACGGGGAGGAACGGACATCAACGCGGCAGCCCAGTCCGGTGCCCATTTGCTCATCAGCGGGGAAATCAGCGAACATCTTCCGGAACTGGCGGCCATTCTGAGAATAAACATGATTGCTCTCGGGCACTATCTTTCGGAGATCGGAGGATTGATCCGATTGGGCGAATGGCTGAAAAAAGTGACCCGGCTCGAATTGTCACTGCACCGGGAGGAAAATCCGCTGTAAAAAACGAGGAACGCACCCACCAGGGATTTTGGATGCGTTCCTCTCAGGCAAAAATACGGATCAATACTTTTTTAAATTAAAATCGAAACCGAAACTGATGGTCCGTGCCTTCATCGGGAATCCCGGTTCGGTGTAGTATACGGTATCGGTCAGGTTTTCCGCCTTGAGAAAGATGGTGAACCATTTGATTTTCTTGCTCAAGATGACATCGATCAGCGTGTAACCGTCGATGGGCAGCTGTTCGAAAGGCGGTGTGCTGCCGAGCAGCGAAGTGCTCTTGCTGAAGGCCTTCATCCAGGCGGTCAGGGCAAATCCGTGTATGTCCCCCAAAGTGGCCATCAGGCTGAACTGATGCTGTGGAGTATAGTCGAGTTTCAGGTCGCTGTCGATGTCCTTGGCGCTCAGGAAGGTGTAACTGCTCTGGATGAGCAGCTTGTCCCAGCTCTTGGACGCGGAAAGCTCGAACCCCATGATTTCCGCCCGGCCGATGTTCTGTTCGTACTTGTAGCCTTCGAGACCGCGGTAGGACTGGATCAGATCCTTGTACCGGGTATAGAAGACCGCAGCCTGGATGTTGATGTCCTTGCGGTAGGAAAGTCCCAGCTCGATGGACTGTCCCAGTTCGTCCTGGAGGTCGGGATTGCCGCCCTTGCTGCTGTATAGGGATTTCATCGAAGGAAAGCGTGATTTCATGGACAGGGAGAGGTGGGTGTCCAGCCATTGGCTGACGGAATAACGAAGGCCGAGGATGGGATTGACCCGGGTCTGCGTGTCGCCGTTGTCCTTTTTCAGGTAGTCAACTCCGGCTCCGGCCACGATCTTCCATTTCGGACCGATGATGTAATGGTCCTCCAGGCCGAAGGAGACGATGGTGCGGTTGAATTCTTCCCACTCTTCTCCGATGTCGCCCTGCTGCCTGACTTCCGCCTGAGTTCCATGTAGGCTGAACTTGAGGGTATTTTTCTGTCCGAGAGATTTTTCTCCGGTCAGGTTGGCTCCGAAGGTGCTGTTTTTATAAGTGGATGCCCAGGTCATCTTTGACAGATCCACCGAGGTGAAGTTGTCCAGTACGTTGTAGTGGTAAATGTAATAGGCCCTGGCTTTCAGGATGCCGTCTCCCAGAATGGGCGCTGTGTACCCTATGTTGGCCTGGATTCTCTGCCAGTCCTCGAAGACCCAGTAACGGGTTTTGATGTCCGGATGTGTCGAGGGAGGGATGCCGTAGTCGGAGTCGGTGACCAGCAGTTCGGCCATGAATTCGCTTTCGTCGGTGGGGTGGAAATAGGCTTTGGCCGTCCAATCCAGTCGGTTGTAGTCCGAGAGGTCTCTGGTCTTGCGGTCTCCGTCTGCCTGGTACTTGAATCCGTTGCTTTGGTCGAAATTGATGCCTCCCAGGAAAGCCCATTTGTCAAGACCCGCACCGGCCGTGGCGCTGAGGAAGGTGGTGCTGTTCTCGGCGAACGAGCCCTTGAGCTTCAGGAAGGGTTGTGACGGTCTCTGGGTGACCAGATCGATGACGCCGCCCATCGTGTTGGCGCCATACAGAACCGAATTGGCGCCCTTGATGACCTTCACGCTTTCCAGATTCGATGTGGCGAATGTCTTCAAGTCGAATGAGTTGAAGTAAGGCTCATAGATGGGGACACCGTCGACCATGAGGGTGATGCGCTTGCTCGACATGCCCCGCAGGTTGATGGACGCCTCGGCTTTCTGGCCTTCACTGACCGATACGCCGGGGGAGAGGGCGATGATATCGCTGAGGTTTTTGCTCATCAGCTTTTCAATGGAGATTTTCGGCAGCATGACCACGGTGGAGATCGGTTGAGCCGCGGGGGCATTTCCGGTGATGGTCAGCTCTTCGATGATCTGCTTCTGCTCGGGCTCTTCCTGTTGGGTGCCTTTTTCGGTGGCTTCCTGGGCGAAGACGGGGACGGAAAGAGCACCCAGACCAATCATGATGGAAAGAATCAATAGTAATGCTGTTTTGTTCGGATATATCTTCATTACATTCTCCTTTGCGAATTCGGCAGGTCAAAGAGGTTTCCCTCTCGGCCCTATCGGTCGGCCGGGCATGGTCTTTTCAGGCGGTAGCCCGGAGGACTCGGAGACAGGTGAAATTTATCACAGCTTCGGCGTGATGTAAAGAGTTTTCAGGAGAGTGTACGCTGTCTATTGGATCCGACTTGCCCTTTCCCGGATCATTCTTTCGATTTCATCCGCGGGAATCCGAATGATGTGGGAAACCCCCCATACGCAGCGGTCCACAAAAAAGTCACCGCACACCTGAATGATCCAGCCCTGGTCTTGAGCGGTTCTGTCCTGGATCAACATCTCCTGACCCTGTGGGTGTTCCAGAATTTCCCGTCCACTGAAAACTGATCTATAGCCATCGATTGCCACGACCATGACCGCATCCTCACGGGTCATCTGCGGAAACACCTGCTTCAACATGTCGATGAAGCCGATGCCTTCCGCTTCTTCAGGAACTTCGGACTTGATGCCCCGACCGTGGCCGACCCGGCGCCAGTTTTGAACGGAACGTCTGGGCAGGTCCAGGCTGTCGGGACGTCCCTGCCAGGTGATCCGTTCCCCTTCGGCCAGAGTCAGCTGATCCGGCAGCGGTGCATCTTTTCCGGGAACCTTCATGGTCGGTGTCCCCACGGGTGTCGGCCAGTCCGGGCGCAGCAGAAGGAGTCGCTCGGCTGTGTCGATGTATCGGGAGGTGTCCCAGTCGCGGGGAGCCACCAGCCGCAGTCCCTGGTGGGGGCCGTGCCAGCTGTTTTTGGTGTATTTTTCAGGATCTTTGCTGGGCAGAAGCTCCAGACGATGATAGGCCAGGGTGACCGGATTCGTATCGTCGCACATGGTCAGCTCTCCATAGCTGAACCAGCTTTTTTCTTCTTTTTCGTTCTTTACGACCACCAGCATGTCCAGGGGGCGGTCGAAGGGATCGTCGGGGTGATTGACCGGGGCCACTCCTTCCAGAATATGGATGACGGGAACTCCCTGGTAGATGTAGGCACCGTTGATCCTGCCGGTGGAGTCGTTTTCAACACAGCGGATGCGGGTCTGGGCCAGTGCGGCGAAATCACCGGCTTTCATGGACCATTCCCGGGTAATCTGACCGGAAACATTCAGCCGGCAATCGGCCGGTACTTTCTGTTGGACGGCCACCGGTGTAGCAGAAGTGAAACCATCGAAAACCACGGCTTTGTGGCCGTTCACACGGAACAGGACGTAAACGATCAAGGCACCTGCTAGGGCACCGGAGAGGAAGACGTATTTCTTTTTTTTGAAAGTCATGGCGATTTCTCCTTCATGAACATGCCGTCGATATCGAACAGGCAAAATATGGTAGCAAAGAAAAGTTCCACAGGCAAGGTCTCATGCCCGGACTTCAGCCCATGAACGGATAACTGAAGTGTGTGGCCGGTACGAATGTCTCTTTGATGGTGCGCGGACTGACCCATCGCAGCAGGTTGAGGCAGCCACCGGCCTTGTCGTTGGTTCCGGATCCCCTGGCTCCGCCGAAGGGTTGCATCCCCACCATGGCCCCCGTCGGCTTGTCGTTGATGTAGAAATTCCCTGCCGCATAGCGCAGCTCGTTGCCGGCTTCCACGATGGCGTATCGATCGTTGGCGAATATGGCGCCGGTCAGGGCGTAAGGGGATGTCCGGTCGCAGAGGCGAAGGGCTTCGCTGTACTGAGAATCCGGATAGACGAAAACAGTCAATACCGGTCCGAAAATCTCTTCGCGCATGGTTTCGCTCTGCGGATCCCGGGTTTCGATGATGGTGGGCTCGATGAAATACCCATCGCTCTTGTCTCCGTTTCCGCCGCACACCAGGGTATCTTGCGGGTTGTTGCGGCTTCGTTCGATGTACCCCATGATGCGGTCGAAGGCTTCTTCGTCGATCACTGCGTTGACGAAATTCCTGAAATCCGACACATCGCCCATTCGGATTTCCGAACCGGTTTCCTGCAATCGTTTTTTGATTGTGGGCCACATGGACTCGGGGATGTAGGCTCTTGAAACGGCAGAGCATTTCTGACCCTGATATTCGAATGCCCCGCGGACCAGGGCGGTGACCACGGAATCGATGTCCGCCGATTGGTGAACGAAAACGAAGTCTTTGCCTCCGGTTTCTCCCACCAGACGGGGGTAGGATCGATAGGCAGGCATATTCCTGACCGCCAGGTTCCAGATGGTGTTGAATGTGCCGTTGGATCCTGTGAAATGAACACCGGCGAGAAGCGGGTCGGCCATGGCCCGTTCACCGATCATTCTTCCGGAGCCGGGAAGAAAGTTGATGACGCCGTCGGGCACGCCCGCTTCCTTGAAGATCCGCATCAACAGGTAGTTCGATAGAACGGAAGTCGATGCCGGTTTCCAGACCGTGGTGTTGCCCATCAGGGCGACGGCCATGTTGAGGTTGGAGGCGATGGCCGTAAAATTGAACGGGCTGATGCAGAACACGAAGCCCTCCAGAGGGCGGTATTCGATGCGGTTCAACTGGGTGAGCTCGGATCGGGGTTGATCGGCGTAGATCCCGGAGGCGAAAAAGGCGTTGTAGCGCAGAAAATCGATGGTCTCGCAGGCGGCGTCTATTTCCGCCTGATGAACGCTCTTGCTTTGACCGAGCATGGTGGCGGCGATTAGCTGGTAGCGATACTTCTTGGCGATGAGGTCTGCCGCTTTCAGGGTGATGGACGCTCTCTCGATCCATGAGAGTTCGAGCCATTCACGACGGGCTTTCAGGGCTGCCCTGACAGCGGAGTCCACATGTGTCGGCAGCGCCTGGTGGCAACGGGCCAGAATTTTACCATGATCGTGTGGAGCCCTCACTTCCATCACTTCTTCCCCGGTCTGCTCCTTTCCGTTGACGATCAAAGGGATTTCAGTGATGGTGTTCTTAAGGGTATCGAGTGCTTTTTCAACCGCATGCCGTTCCGGTGAGCCGGGGGTGTATGGCTGAATTGTCTCATTCTGGGGTTCTTCAAAGCTGAAAACAGTATTGTTCATGGTCGCTCACTCCTCATGGTTTCGATGTCATAATGATACTCTTCTCTGTTTCTAATGTACTGTACAGACTGAAAAACCAGAAAAGGGCCGGTGACAATGTGGTGTCGGGAGTGTTGAAAAGCTTCTTGTTCATTGGATTCTCCTTGTTCAAAAATGGAAGACCATGCTGTTTCCGGCATGACCCTGACGTTCCGTCGGCCTGGCGGTGAACCGCTGTAGCCGATCGGACTTCGGAGTGTTTCGACCATACCAGATCAAAATGAAAAAGTCAACCGGAACTGAGCGATAGTCAAATGATGATAGCGCAGTATGGTGCAAAACAATAAAAAAATTGTAAAAAACATTCCAATAGTAAAAATCTTTGCACATATAAGCAAACTAAAGGGAAAGAATGACTTTCTCGATGAAAACAGAGGGAAATATCATGGGAAAGAATCCGAAAACGGTTGAGAAATCTGAAAAGGGACAGGCTCTTTTTGGGTTCCTATCAGTGGTATTGCGGTTTGTTTGCAAACTGTAAGGCAATGTTTCAATTTTCTGCATAATGGAGTACACTAATGTCCATTGCAGTTAAACTGTAAACTGGAGAAAACCATCATGAAAGAGTACAAGCGCAAAGATAAATTCGACAGAGAGAAGGGATACCGAAGAAACAGCGGAAAAGACTCGGTAAAATCCCCCATGTTCAAGGCCACCTGCAACAGCTGCGGCAAAGAATGTGATGTTCCATTCAAACCCACCGGCAATAAGCCGGTGTACTGCAGCAGTTGTTTCACTCAACACCACAATGAAGGCCCGCGGAGATTCGGCAGTGGATCTGACGACAGAAAATTTTCAGGCAGGAGTCATGGGGAGAGTGACCACCGCAGAGATTCGG
>CAYMND010000053.1:0-10688 GCA_964391685.1 uncultured Clostridia bacterium
AATGTATTGTGGAAATAATTGAAATTTTCAACAGGATTTCCTCTTTCACGATTTAGATATATCCAAATTCCAAAAATGAAAATTATTAATCCAACTGTTAAATATTTCAATATTCTTGACATATACTTTTCTGGCCGTCTTTCATTATGTGCCCTAACGGCGGCTGGTAATATGCGGAGGCCGCGATTTCGAAGCTCCAACTTATCAAACCGTTGATGTTTTGAGTAAATGTAATAATGTTAAATTTCCCTCAAACCCGGGCTTACGTATATTACGTGTCGTACGCTGGCATTTATTTATATTTGTCAAACCATTTTTCGGTCATCCATTTGTTTATTATCATATTAATCCACTCTTGCGGTGCTTTATCTTCGTTTTTCAGTTTCCAATTAAAGAAGTCATCAGTTTCAATTTCTGTAACTAATTCATCACTGAAGTCATTTACAAATAATTGAGCCGAATCCTCAGTTTCAAGAATGAAAAACCTCCATGGTTCTGCAATCCAAATCCATGAATCGTATGGATTATTCTTCAATTGACTTTTATGCACAGTCTGTTCTTTATTTAAAAAAGTTAATGCGTTACGAAATTCATTAGGAAGTTTATCTACTAACTTTTGAGTCTCTTCTGTTATTTCTGCATTTAAATCATTTGCTAATTCAAAAGCTTTTGAATATGCCATACCCCATCTGTGATTGCGACTTTCTAAAACTAAATGTATCCCAATATTTTTGTATTCTTCATTTTCAATATTTTCCGCAACTTCTCTTATTAATTCTATAAGTAATTTATAATTCTTAAGATATTCTCCTTTAAATTTATAATCTCGAACTTTAGATAAAATCATGTCTTTCATAAAATCTAATCCTTTGAGGTATTTCTATTGCACAATGCTCATCTTGGCTTGCGTACAACTTCTCGCTATCACTACCTGGTAGTGATATTTTCACTTTGGGTGAATAAAGTTAAAGGTAGACAATAACCCCGTATAGGATACGGTATGCCTATCTTGAGTAGATGATAACCCGATAACCAACATGTTTTGTCTACTTGGGTTGAATCAGTCGATTTCATCGAGCGGGCTCCTTATATTGGCAATATTATTGGTCGACACATGGGTATATATCTCCGTAGTTTTGCTGCTGCTGTGACCCAGGATTTCCTGAATATATCTCAAGTCCGTCCCGTGTTCAAGCAGGTGGGTGGCAAAACTGTGCCTCAAGGTGTGAACCGTAGCCGGTTTTTTAATGCCCGTCTTCTCCAGGGCTGTATGAAATATCTTTTGAATGCTTTTTGTCGAGTATTTCCCACCATCCTGCCCCTGAAACAGATACGATTGAGGATGATACTTGTCTTTGTACTCTTTCAGGGCTGCAAACAGCTTTTTTGACAACGGCGCATACCGATCCTTCTTGCCTTTTGCCTGCTTGATGCGAATCAACATCCGATCTGAGTCGATATCCTCCAAGCGCAAGTTCACCGCCTCACTGATTCTCAGACCGGCTGAATAGATGGCCATGACAATTGTTTTATGCTTGAGATTGCCGATAGCCTGGAGGATTGACTTGATCTTCTGTTCGCTGAGTATGATCGGCAACGCCCTTCCTTCACGTGGTCGCATATAGAGATGATGCGCGACCGGTCTTCGCAGTACTTTTTCGTAATAAAATTTAATCGCGTTTACAGCCATTTTTTGATACGAAGGCGAGGCCTGACGCTCACTGACAAGGCTTTGAATGTAACGACAGACATGGTCGTCATTGAGGTCTTTTGGATTAGTTTCGGAATAGTACTTCATGAAAGCGGAAAAATGAGCGGTATAAGAACGGATGGTGCTCGGACTATATCTTCTGGTGCGAAGCGTTTCAACAAAACAGGGAGGAATCTCAGGCTTTTTTTCTGCCGAGTCTTTCTCATGAAAAAGAAGTCGATTATTTTCAGCGAACAGGCTTCTTAAGAACTCGCGGTAGTCCGGTCGGAATGGCATGGTCCATTCTCTCGTTTTGGGATCATATCGCCTGCCCGGAATAGACTTGACTGCATCAACAATCTTTGAGTCGTAGATAAACCTGAGCACCAAACACCCCTGCCGCTCGTCGTTCAAAACACTGATTTGACCCCGTTCCAACTGTTTTTTCATTACCCTTTCCGTCAAGACCCTCCCCAGGTGGGCTACCGCCGGTCCGCCCCGGAGGCAGCCTTGTGGCTTTTCATGGTTTTTCATCCTTTTTATTGAGAAGCTTGCTATGGTTTTCCAATGATTTCAAACTATCAAGATAATTTTTTTCAGCCTCACTTAATGTCTTTTGCTGATACTTTTTATACTCTGTCGTGGCTTTTTCCAGAGCAGTATCGTGACTTATAGAGCCCGCTCCCTGAAGTAATTTTTCATTGCTCATGGTCAAGATTTTATCCAAATGCTCTGCCCAGTTTTTCATGGTCATCACCTGTTCCCGTTCTGCCTGCCGTTCGGCAAAATCCAGATACCCGGATACGATTTGCCCAAGTGAACGCAGCTCTTTCTCGTCCAGGTAATTTTTTGCCACCACCACATCTTTCAGATATGGACGGCTGCCCGGAAAAGTCATTAAACCCATAAACTCTTTTTCTGCATCGGCACGGGCAAAAATAACCTCGGCGGCTGTTTGTCCGTGAACGGCATAATGGATTTTATTCTGCACTTTTTTGAAGAATTCAATGGAAACCTCTGCTTTGGGATCATAGTCAATACTGGTTGAGTAAATATCGAGTACCTGACGATAAAACACTTTCTCGGATGCACGAATGTCGCGGATTCTTTGTAGAAGCTCTTTCCAGTAACTGCCTCCGCCCAGATTTTTCAGGCGTTCATCATCCATGGTAAACCCTTTACGGATATATTCATTGAGCCGTTTGGTAGCCCAGATGCGAAACTGAGTGCCCCGTAATGATTTGACCCTGTAGCCAACAGAAATAATCACATCAAGATTGTATAACCTGACTGAAACTTCCTGGGTTTTGCCCTTAATGGCACCGTGCCCAGTGGTTAGTCGGATATTCCGACATACCACTTCTTCGTTTAATTCACCCTCTTTAAATATATTTTGAATGTGTTCGGTAATGGTGGTTCTCGCTTTGCCAAAAAGTTGAGCCATTTGCTCCTGCGATAGCCAAACCGTATCTTCTTCAAAGCGGACATCTACTGATATTTTCTCATCTTCGGTTTTAAACAATATAAAAGCCGACTGATTATTCTGCATTATTGATTCCTTTAATATCTTAACCTTAAGAAATTATTTTTCATTCAATTTTCGTTTCACTACCTTGGCGCCCTGCCTTTCGCACAACGGTGGCAATATGCGGAGGCCGGGATTTCGAAGCTCCAACTTGTCAAGCCGCTACAATTTTTATTAAATGTACAAAAGTTCAAATTACCCAGACCCCCCCGGCTTACGTATATTGCGTGTTGCCAGTATGTGCTTTATTTAAGTTTCTTATCATAATTTTCAAATCTATCGAAATCAAATACTTTTTCTGTTTTGGTCCAAATAGAATCAGCTTCCGAAGCATCAATCCATTTGCTTAAATTCTCAAATCCCAAACCATTCAGCTCACTTTCAGAGTAGGAATCACGAGACCATGGTTGAATTTTTATTTTAGTTCCTTTGGGAGATTCAATAACAACAAAATCACGATTTGCGAAATTACACCAAGTCCTTGACTGAAATGCAAAATCAACCTGTTCTGAGTTAACTTGTTTATAAAATTTACCAGGTTCTTCCATTATAAATCCAAGATTCTGAGAACCTATGTCAAGTGAAAGTAAGGTAAAGTATAAATTATGATTTACTCCTGAAATCGATTTGTATATTTCTCCATTATAACTGGCAAATTCACCATCCATAATCAAATCGTTATAGAATCTATCATATCTTAACTCACAGTCATTTACTATTATATTACCATATTCAACTTCAATCGAGTCATAAGAGTATTTTTTCTCTTGTAGCGCCCAGATTGCTTCTATTTCTGTTTTCAGAACATCTGTCATATAACAAATCTTATCAATCTGCTTCAATCCCAATAGTCTTCCAGAATCAGACGAACATGATACCAACTTATATGAATCATCAGTCATACCAATGATTTGAAATTTAAATCCCTTATATCTGCAAAATCTTATTTTTTCTATTCTATCCATAATTTCTGTGGACTTCTTGGCATTACTGGCAACTATTCGCTATCGCTACCTGGTAGTGATATTTTCACCTTGGGCGAACGTGACAAAAGTAGACAATAACCTCTCATCTGGCATGATACACCTATCTTGGGTAGATGATAACCTAATAACCAACATGTTTTGTCTACTTGGGTTGAATCAGTCGATTTCGTCAAGGGGGCTCCTTATGTTGGCAATATTATTGGTCGACACATGGGCGTGCTGCCGCCGATCCGCCCCAAAGGCGGTCATGCGGACAGACGGATTGTTATGGAATTCCAAAAACCTCAAATACCGGATACATTTTATGCCGCTTGTTTTCTGTTTTCAAGAAGGCCCATGATATTATATCTGCCATGTTTATACTGACGGCAGCCTGAGGTGATCATGAAAAATGTTCATCCCATTGCCAATCGCATGGATTGTCGATGATGTAAGGCCGAATTCGATTCAATTCCGTTTCATCCCGGATGATACGGTCATAATAAATTCGTTGCCATCATTTACCCGGAAAAGACGGCCATCCATGTTGTCTGACACCGCGAATGTAATCATTGGTCGTCATGGTTTTGAACCATTGAACAATGCGATGTAGGGGCGAACACATGGGTTCGCCCTTCTGGATGTTTGGGCCGATTTGAACAGGGCATCCGTGTGGATCCCCTCGAGGTGGCGGTGGTGATGATTATCTTCCGATTTTTTCGAGTTTGACGGGCTGAGAACACAATATCTTCCCGTGTACGTTCTTCAACCGCAGCTGATACTCGTTGTTCCGAACAGACAGCTTGTTGACCGGTAAGGAGACACGGAACCAGGACTGGACTACGGCTTTCGGTCCGAATTGTCCCAGGTCAGCTACCACCTGTCTGCCTTTCATCAGCTCGATGCGTACCTTTTCCTTGCCTTGACTCATGATTGTCTGAAGTTCAGCGAGGTTCAGTTCTACGGAGCCCTTAAGGGATAACTTCGGATCGACCGTTCTCCAGTGAATAACGGAGATTTTTTTCATCAGTTCTTTCCACCAGGGTTGCGGCTGGATACAGTTGTCGATGGTGAACTCGACGACCGCTGCATTGGAACCAATTACGGTGATCAGCCAGAGTTTGTAGTTTCCGCTGGGTGTAGAGGTCGGTATGGTCCAGTCGAATTCTCCCTGTTCCAAAGGAGGCGCACCGACGTTGCCGTAGTTGCCGGTGGGTTCCTGGTTCGCTGGAAACAGGGTCAGCCGGGCATTGTGATAAAAGTAGTGATAGGGCGGCGGATTGCCGACCTGCCAGCGAATTTTGTAGGTGGACCCCTTGCATAGATGGGCACCGTTTGCCGGGGCGATGAACGACAGGGCGCCCGGGAAATTGCAGGCTTCCATGACGAACACGGCACTTTGCCCCGTAACCAGGTTGTCCAGGGTGGTGACTTTGACCACGTAGCTGCCCGGCGGTGCCACCGGTATGCTGTTAATGTCCCAATAATAATTGCCGTTGTTGGGAGTCGAGGCGACGATGTCCATGACCTTGTTGATTCCATTGCTGTCGAACAGTTCGATTCTGACCTGCGCATGCATGGCGCCGCTCTTGGTCCAGGCGATGCCCGGCCCGGGGTTATCTCCCCAGTTGCAGAAATGATTGCCGGCCACCGGCTTGGTTACGGTGATGCTCTGGGCGTCGAGGCTGCCGAGCAGACCCAGTACCAATAATGGCAGCACAAGTGTAATGAATTTTCGAGTTCTCATCTTTTTTCCTCCAAAACCTTGATTTTCCCCTTCACGGTTTTGATTAAGAAATATTGCTGCCAAAGCAATATAGTCAATGAAACCGGTGGTTTTGGATACGTACATGGATGGACTTGTGCAAAGTTGAGACAGTTTCTGTTGTAAAACAGGTCATGAAAAAATGAGTTGATCTTCAAAACGAAAAGCTATGAATATTTGATGGGAATCGAGGTATAGGGTCTCTATGTACGGATCCGTACAGGGTTTGTCTGAAAACGTACAATTGCTGAACGCCTGTCCGGCCGGGAACGGCCGGTATCAGCGGAAAGGATTTGTTGGCATATTCCATGCTAAACTGTTCGACGGACGCCTTCCCTCGGTGTTGAATGACAGGAGAATAGACCATGGTCGCGAATCTGTTGAAAACCGCTTTCCGGTCCATCCTGAAGAACCGGACGCTGTCCCTGTTCAGTATCGCCGGCCTGGCGATGGCCATGGCGGCGGCGGTCCTGCTGCTGACCTACGTTCACTTCGAGACCCATTTCGACACCTTTCACGACGGTGCCGATCGTATCTACCGGATCTATTCCGTCTACAACAACCTGGACAACGAAGTCCAGAAGGTCGGACTGTCCATGGGCCGGTTCGCTCCGGCCATTGCCGAATTACCGGATGTGGAGGCGGCCTGTCGTTTTTTCCCCGTCGTCAACGAAATTGCGGCGGATGGGAAGCGTTATGCCGAAACGACGGCCATGGCGGCCGATGCCGCCCTGTTCGACATCTTCGATTTTCACTGGTTGGCGGGGACCGCCGGTGCGGGATTCTCTGATCCCGGATCGGCTGTGGTCAGCCGGAGCTTGTCCGTGAAACTCTGGGGGCGCATACGGGCCGATGTCCCCACCGTCACCTTTGCCGGCCGTGAATTTCAGGTGGTCGGTGTTTTCGAAGACAGTCCGGTCAATTCCGAGATGCGCTTCGACCTGATCGTATCGGTGAACGCCTTTCCCTTCATGTTGCAACAGAAGAGCAACGAGTTCCATACCTTCTTCAAGTTGACTCCTCGGGCCGTCCCCGCTGCGGCACTGGCGGCCGTCGACCGCGTCTGCAAAGCGATCCTTAAGTCCCGTGAAGTGACCGGATACATCGGTTCCGTCCGCTTCCAGAAACTGGGCGACATGCACCTGAATTCCGGAGATATCCGCTACCCTGTGTCGGGACACGGAAACCGCACCCTGGTCCTGATTCTCGCCGTCATCGCCGGAGCCCTGATTCTGCTGGCCGGGTTGAACTTCATGTACATGCAGACTGCCGGCGTGCAGTTGCGGCTGAAGGAAATGGCGATCCGGAAGGTCGTCGGTGCCGGAAAAATGCAGATTTTCAGGCAAATGCTCGTCGAGTCTCTCTTGTGCACGCTGACCGCCGGCGTTCTGGCCATGGCGATTCTGCCGTCACTGCACAAACCCTTCGCCGAGCTGATCAATCCCGATTTCTCCGCCTATTCCGTCGTTTTCCCGCTGGCCTGGAAGAGCCTGTCCGCTCTGTCCCTGTTTCTGGGGCTGGTCGTCGTGTTCTATCCCTTTGTCCGGGTGGTCCGTGTCTTGTCCTCCGGCCGCGGAGCCTTCACCAACATTGCGGCCGTCCGGCGCCGGATGTTGTCCGCCACCGTCTTCATCCAGTTCACCGTCGTCATCATTCTGCTGGCCTCCGTTCTGCTCATTCACCGGCAACTGGACTACATGCTGAACACGGATCTCGGTTTCGACGGTGAAGGCCTGATCCTGGTGGATTTCCGGGACGGAGAGCGTTATCCGGTTGTACGACGTGAATTATTGCAAAATCCGCTGATAACGGACGTTACCGCGTCGGTATTGCGGCCGGGGCTGGCTCAGAGCGGTCTTTCCGGCCGGATCGAGGGTGGTTCCTTCACCGGAGAGATCGATCTCAAGGCCGATCGTGTTCAGGATAACTATCTTGATACATATGGAATCCGGGTGCTCGCCGGACGGAATTTCGATCCAAACAAGAAGGACGAAGATGACGGTGTCCTGATCAACCAGCGGGCCGCCGAGGCCTTGGGGTTCAGTGCGTCGGAAATCGTCGGGCGTATACTGGATTTCGATTGGGGTCCGAAAGAGGTGGTGGGGGTGTTTGGAAACTATCACTATTCTTCGCTTCGTACGGCCGTGGCGCCTCAGGTTCTGTGCCGGGGAGGGAAGCGGATGAACTTCCTGACCGTCCGGATCCGACAGGACGGGGCGAAAGAGGCCGTTACCTCCATCCGGGATACGCTTCGGCGGATCAGTCCGGGCACATTGTTCAATTATTCTTTTCTGAATGATCGCCTGCGGAGATTGTACCAGGATGACCGGCGTGCCCGTCAGCTGATGGCCGCGGCGGCGCTGCTGGCGTTGATCCTCTCCTCTATGGGGCTTTTGGCCATGTCCATCCAGGCGGTGAATCGGCGGGTCAGGGAGATCGGTGTCCGCAAGATACTGGGAGCTGGCCGGTGGGAGGTCACCGGCTTGCTGCTGAGGGATTTGTGCCGGGGGGTGCTATGGGCCAACGTCGTGGCCGTCCCCGTCGCCTGGTACGGACTCGGCCGCTGGTTGTCCGGTTTCGCCTACCGTGTTCCCCTGGGGCCGTCGTTGTTCATCGCCGCCGCCGCCATCGCTCTGGTCATCGCCCTGCTGACCGTTCTGACGCAAACGCTCTACGCCGCCTCCCGCAACCCGGCGGACAGCCTGCGCTGCGAATAAGGCTGCAGGGGGCATTGATTCAATCGACGATTTTTGTTTACAATTTAAGGTGCCTGACAGCTGCGTTCGAGGAGGAGGTAAAGATGAAAGCAATGGGGACGATTCTGAGTGTTCTGATTCTGGTTTTTCCGCTTGCAGCCGGGGAACTGGCGATCGAAGACCTTTCCGTGTTGCAGGGGGACTGGACCTATTCCACCATGATATCCGGACGCGTTCATACCGCTCCTCTCAAACTCGAGTGGGACGGCCGGAACCTGACGGGGAAAACCACCTACACCAATTATGAAAACAAAACCTTTCATGATATTTTCCGGAATTGGACTCTGGATGAATCCGGGGCCGTCACCGTATCGGCCGACCGGGCCGGACAGCCGGTCACTCTCAAGGGGACCCTTTCTTCGGACAAACGCTTCATCCGCGGGACCTGCAAGGTTCCCTTCGGCTCCGGTGAATTCGTCCTGAACCGAAAAACGGAAGGAGCGCTTCCGGATATCTCCGGTACCTATCGTTTCAGCCATCATCTGATCGGAAAGCAGCCGAAAACCGGTGAACTGGCTTTTCTCTGCGATGCCGGAGGGGAGCTGAAGGGCTACCTGAAACTTTCGGACAATGAATACAGCTTCAATGTGAGCGGAACTTTTTCCGAGAGCGGGGAACTTGCATTCTCCGGGTGGACGAAGGGGAAGGAGATGACCTGTCTCACAATACGCAAGGATGACGGAACCTTCGCCGAGGGAAAATGGAACTGCGGAGACCGGGGGGGCCTGTTCCGCTTGTCGAAGTGACCATTCGGCCTGTAGCAATGATCGTTACATTTTGTTGATATTTCAGTCTTTCAAAAAAACATGTTTTATGTTAAGAAAAAATTATTTTTTGTGTTTTTCTAAAAAAAGATGTTGGGACGGGTGACTGCAATGCTGATGTAAATCAGCAACATATCGGGGGGTGTTGACTTTGATCGGTTTCTTTGAGTAGTATCAATTTTCATGAAACAAAGGCTTTATATGCAAGCCTGTTTTCATAGACCAACAAAATGAACCGGTTGGTAACGGAGGATGTTGTGATGAAGAGGAAAGTGGCATTTTTTGTATTGTTGTTTTTTTCCCTTACCATGTTTGCGTCGACAACAACGGACGACACAGTGAAAAACAAACTCATCGGCCCGTTGAAGGATTTGAGTGGTTATTACAAGACTCAGGCGAAGTTTTCCGTTGACCGGCGGATCGGTCTCATGAAGCCGCAGCGGGAGCAGAAGGACGGCACCGGGAAATGGTACATCGATGAGAATGGAGAAAAGAAACAGATTTTTCCAATTCTCCGGGAAGCACTCATTTTGGATGAGGTCCAGGAAAGCTGGGGGAATCCGGATTTTGACGTACTGAGCTGCCTGATCCGTTATTCCGGTGATCCGGACGATATAGCTTCGGACTTGGTCAAAATCCTCAGCAAGGTCAGAATGGAAGGCGATGGAGAGGAATACCTGGTTTCCGCCGAATTCGCCGCCACCGAGTTGAACCGTCTGGCCGCATTGCCTCAGGTTCAGGTCATCAGTCCGGCGTTACGCAACAGTGAGAACAACGACCAGGGGACCTTCTGGACCGGCGCTTCTCTGATCCGGAAGCAGGAAGGCAACCGCTTCACCAGGGGATATACCGGCGAAGGGGTCATCGTCGGAGTCATTGACACCGGCATCGACTGGACCCACGAGGACTTCATCGATCCCCTGACCGGCGAGACCCGAATCCTCTACCTCTGGGACAGTGAAGTGGACACCCCGGGGAAGAGTCCGGCCGACGTGTTCGGAGGTATTTTAAGCGGTCTGACCGACGGTACTGTCTGGACCAAGGCCGAGATCGATGCCGGCTCCTGTACCTCCACCGACACCAACGGCCACGGTACCCACGTTACCGGCAGCGCCGCCGGCAACGGCAGCGCCACCGGTAAATACGCCGGCATGGCCCCCAACGCCGACATCATTTTCGTCAAGGGCATCAATGACGCCGGCAACGACGGCGCCCTGTTCATC
>CAYMND010000054.1:0-10675 GCA_964391685.1 uncultured Clostridia bacterium
CGGTGAAGGATTCACCGAAAAAAATACCCGCCACTGCGTCAATTCGGTTTCAATGAAATTCAGTCCGGCAAACCGACTGAAGAGAGCGGTATTCGCCGCCGGCTGCTTCTGGGGCGTCGAACACCTGTTCAAACAGAAACAGGGAGTTGTCGAAACACGGGTAGGCTACAGCGGCGGCCGCACGGAAACTCCGAACTATGGGGAAGTATGTCAGGGGAACAGCGGACATGCCGAGGCCGTTGAAGTCACCTACGACCCCGAGATTGTCGGTTTTCGAGAACTGGTCAAGTTTTTCTATGAAATCCATGACCCGAGCCAGTTGAACCGACAGGGACCGGATACGGGAGAACAGTATCGCTCGATCATTTTCTTCGGCAACGACGAGGAGCAGAAGACGGCGGAAGAAGTGATGAATGTACTGAAAACGAAAGGCCAGGCCGTAGTCACCCGCATCGAGCCGGTCGCCCCCTTCTGGCCGGCGGAAGAATACCATCAGGATTATTACGATCGCAAGAATGGTTCTCCCTACTGTCACTTCTACGCCCCACGTTTCTCAGAAAACGAGTGACTGCTGTCCGGCCTTTATTCTCCCTTCAAGAAAAAATCAAAAACCGGGAACCGAAGAGAGCAGGGTTTGGATCTCCCGGCGCAGAACCGCCATGGAATAGGGCTTCTGGATGAACGTGGTCAGAGGAGATTCGACCAGAGGTTCGGCAAGGGCTTTATCCGCATTCCCGCTGGAAAAGAGTACCGGGATATCGGGCCGAAGCCGTCTGAGTCGAAAAAAGCAGTCGTCACCGTTCATCCCGGGCATGCTGATATCCAGCAAAACGCAGGTGAACCGTTCCGGATCCTTTTCCAGCTGTTCCAGAGCATCCAGGCCGTCAACCGCCGACTCCACATCGAAACCGATTCGTTCCAGCATCTGCCGGGCAACCGCCCGGACACTGCTCTCATCGTCCACCAGCAGCACCCGCCCTTCCAGCAGGGGCATTTTCGAAGGCGGCAGGCCGGTGACGAGACCGCTTTCCTTTTTCTTTTCACCCTCAACACTTCCCCGAACAGCAGATGAAAGCCGACACACCAGTTCACGACACCGGGCAACGGCTCTCTTCGCAGCCGCTTCGATCTCGGCCAGATCATCCAGCGCGTTGCCGTTTCCGGACATGATCCGGCTTCTGGCCAGTTCGACATGACCGATTATGGTCATCATCTCATTGCTGACATCATGCCCGAAAACATACCTGTCAGAATCCGACTGCGGCTCATCCCTTCGATCGTCAGCGACGTCCGTTTTCTTCATACCCTTCACACCCATAATTCACCTGTCACTCTTCGCAATCCATAAACATACCACAAAGGAGTTTTCATTTCACCCGGTTGCATTCGATCCTGCTTTGTTGAAAACCATATTCGTTTATACTACATAACCAATGGATTCCAGGAATGACCAGACTATGGAGAGCAAGAGCCCCAGAAGAATTCTGAAAAACAAGCCGGCAACAGGATCCGAGTAAATCCGGAGAAAAAAATGTCAACACGTCCCACCCTGCTGTTTGTAGACCATGACAAGAACATCCTGCACATGATCCGTCGCGAGATGTTTGATGCGCCATTCAATGTCCTGCTGGCGGAATCGTCCGGCGAAGCATCCGAAATCATCCATCAGCTCCAGGTCGACATGCTTGTCAGCGACATTTATTTACCGGACACGGATGGTCTGATCTTTCTCGAAAAAATCAGGCAGAGTCACCCTGACACCGTCCGAATCATTCTCAGCGGCCAACTGAACGACCAGGTGGTTCTCTCAGCCATCACCCGAGGTCTGGCCGGCGCATTCTTCTCCAAACCCTGGGATACGGTTCGATTCAGACAGGACTGCGAACAGATTTTGAACTCCCGGAAAATCCTGACCGATCCGAAACTACTCAGCGTAGTCAATTCCATCGGCATTCTTCCATCACCACCACAAATATACCAGGAGTTTCTTGCCGCTCTGAGCGGCGATAAAAGCCCCAGAGAATTGGCTGAGCTACTGGAAAAGGACGCAGCCCTGGCTGTCAACATTCTGCACCTGGCCAATGCCGCATGCTTTTCAACCTACCGCATCACCTCTCTGGAACGGGCCCTGATTCAGCTGGGAACCAATATCATCAAGAACACGGTTCTGACTCTTTCCCTTGCCGATCACTTCTCATGGAACCGGGAGCAGGAAATTGAAATCAAAACGCTGTTGTCCCATTCCAGCCTGGTCAGCCGGTTCACGGCCCTCTTCTTCCAGCAGCTTCACCTGCGCAACCTCGATGAGGTGGTCAATTCAGCCGCCCTGACCCACGATATCGGGAAAATTCTGCTGCTTTACTACTTTCCAAAACGCTATTTCCAGGTTATCGAACTGATGCAGAACGAACCGGGCGTCTCGTTCCGGGAGGCGGAGCTCCGCATCTTCAGCCATCATATCACCCACTGCGAAATGGGAGCATTCCTTCTCAGTCAGTGGAGCCTCCCCTCCGCCAACATCGACGCCGCCTTGTTCCACCATTCACCTCATGCCGTTTCCGGAAGCAATGCCCGACTGATCCACCTGATCGCCCTGGCCAACCTGCGTGCTTCCCTGCCCGCATCCATCAGCGGTGAAGAGTGGCTGACCGTCACCGAAGAGATGCCGTTCACGGTTCACGAACGACAACAGCTGTGGGAGAACCATATGTTTCGAGAAGTAATGGAATCCGGAAACGAACAGTAGTTGTTTTTCACCACTATGACATCAACCTCTTCCGCAAAGCATTGGCCAACTCATCGATCCGAAAGGGCTTTTGCAGGTAGTGAACTCCCTCATCCAGAACCCCGTGCTCGGCGATAATGTCAGCGGTATAACCGGACATGAAGATCACTTTCAGTTGGGGCCGATGGGCCAGAAGACGCTCGCTGAGTTGACGACCGTTCAGTTCCGGCATGACGACATCCGTCAGTAAAACGTCGATTCGTCCATCGTAGCCATCCGCCTTTTCCATTGCCTCAACGGGGCCTGAAGCTCCGATGACCCGATATCCGAGCTGTTCGAGCATCAACTCCCCCATCTCGAGAATGCTCGGTTCATCCTCAACCAAAAGCACGGTTTCACTGCCTCCCTGTGTTTCGGCCATGTTTTCCCAAACCGGTCCAGAGGAACTTCTCTCCTTCTGGTAAGGCAGAAAAATCCTGATTTCCGTACCTTTTCCAGAACGGCTGAACACCCGGATTCGGCCGTCGTTCTGGGTGACGATTCCGTAAATCGTCGCCAAACCGAGTCCGGTTCCTTTGCCGACTCCCTTGGTGGTGAAAAATGGTTCAAAAGCATGAGATAAAATCTCTTCGTCCATGCCGCAGCCGTTGTCCCTGAAAACCAGCAGCACGTAATCTCCGATCGTCAGCTCCGGATAAGCCTGGACATTACCGCCACCGATGGATAACAAATCGGTTTCGATGGTCACCTGACCACTCCCCGAGATGGCGTCCCTGGCATTCACCGCCAGATTGGCCAGGATCTGATCCAGCTGTGAAGGATCCAATTTCACCATCAATGGGCCTTTACCCGGAGACCATATCAGTTCTATGTTTTCGCCGATCAACCGCTGCAACATCCGAAGCATGCCCTGTACCGCGTCATTGAGATCGAATACCTGAAGCGAGACGGTCTGCTTTCGCGCGAAGGCCAGGAGTTGCCTGGTCAGCTGAATCGAACGATGAGCCGCCTTGCTGATTTCAGTCAGGTGGTCATGGAGTTCTTGTGAAGAGTTGGAGAGCCTCAATGCCAAATCGACATGACCGATGATCACCCCCAGCATGTTGTTGAAATCGTGGGCCACGCCACCGGCCAAACGCCCGATGGACTCCATCTTCTGGGCCTGCAACAGCTGGGCCTGCAATTGTTCTCTTTCCTCCTGCGTCCGCTTTTGAGCGGACACATCGGTATGGATCCCCACCAACCCGGTGATTTTCCCCTCTTCATCCTTGCTGGCATAGGCCCGCAGCAGAACCGGGATGATGGAACCGCTGGCATCCCGCATCTCCACTTCTCCGTCCCACCGATTACCGGCTATGATGGTTTTGAAGACCTCTTTTCCCCGTTCGATATCGGCATAGACCGAACTACGGGGATCACTGCCGATATAACCGAACAAACGGGTAAAAGCCTCGTTCTGATAAAAATGAACCCCCTGTGGACTGGACATGCCCACCGCATCCGAAGAGGAGTCGACCGACTCCTTGAACAGGCGAAGGTTGTCCCGGGCCTGTTTCAGCTCCACAATGTCCCGGGCCATTCCCTGCTGGTCCGCGAGAACTCTGCCGGCCAGAATGGTGGCCAATGGGTAGAAGACAATCACCAGTGGCGCTATATTTCTCAGGCTGTCCCATTTCGCCTCTCCCGGAAGAGCGAACATACACAACACCATCACCAGGTGAACAACCAAACCAAAAAAATAGAGTATCCTTGTACCGGGCAGCCTTTCCGCTATCCGGTAGCGATGGTGGGCCAACGCCCCCAATGCGAAAGATTCGGCAATGACCAGCATCCCCATATTCAGGCCGATACCACCGAGATACAGACGGCAGATCAACGCCATCACCGCCGCTACTCCGCCGGCCAGGGGTCCGAAGAAAAAAGCGCAGAGGCTGATCATCACCGAACGACCGTCAAATATCAGTCCCGGAGCCATGACCAGCGGACGAAGCATGCCGATGATCGAGGCTCCGCCGAAAAGAAGTCCCTGCGTCAAGGCCCCTTTTTTCTGTACTCGGGGCCAGCGTCGATCGATAAAACCGGAGACCACACTGAGGGCCACCAGCAACGCCAGATTGAGTAGTAGATCGATGTACTTCATTTCCGGCTCCCGGAATGCAGCAATTCAATCACTGCACGGTAGAAAGACGGCCATTCTATCGGTTTGGTGAAAACCTGCCGCGCCCCGAGGCGTTCAGCCATATCGAGATAGGTGTCCGGGCTTGTACTGATTCCCCCGCCTGAAATGGCGATAATCGAAAGCTCGGGAAATTCCCGTCTGATATCCATAATGGTTTCGATTCCCTCCTTGTCCGGCATGATCAGATCCGTCACCACCAGGTCCGGGCGTTCTCTGCGACAGACTGCCAGTCCTTCGCTCCCGTTGGCGGCATCCAGTACCTCGCAACCATCAAGGGACAGTTTCTCCCGGAAAAGAAGACGCACCGCCGGTTCGTCATCAATGACCAGAATGCGTCCCCTGATCCGTGATTTCAGTGATTCATCGAGCAGTCGCCGGACTTCACGGCCCAACTCACGGCTGAGAACCGGTTTCATCAGAAATCCTTTGATTCCCAGCGCTTCAATCCGCTGCCGATCGACCTGCTCACTGAATCCCGTTGCAATCAGAATCGGGATATCGGGCCGGATGGACAACATCTCTCCGGCCAACTGCAGACCGGTCATGACGGGCATGGCCATATCGGTGATCACCAGGTCGAACCGTTGCGGTTCGGCACGAAATGCATCCAGGGCTTCGACGCTCATGGAATAACCCGAAACACTGTATCCGAAGCGTTCCAGCATGATCGTCTCCATCCGGACAATAGCGGATTCGTCATCGATGATCAGAATCCGTTCGCCTCCGGCATACGATTCGTTCAAACTCTGAGAACCCGCTTCGGAAACGACAGCGAGACGCGGCAGCAACAGAGTGAAAATCGATCCGTGCTCCGACTGGCTCTCGACAGAGATATCCCCGCCATACTTCCGAACCAAGCCGTGTACGATCGACAGGCCGAGACCGGTTCCTCTTCCGGGGGTTTTGGTGGTGAAATAGGGTTCGAATATACGGCCCAGAAGAGATGAATCGATACCGCATCCGTCGTCACTGACAGAAATGGCCACATAACTTCCCGCTTTCAGTCCCTCATTCGAACGAACCGGCCCCTCGATCTCCCGGAGAGTGACACTCACCTTGATCAAGCCGCTGTTCCGTTCCTCCAGTGCCTGGTAGGCGTTGGTCACCAGATTCATGACCATCTGATGCAGGTGGATCGGATCGATGGATACAGTCATCGGATCTCCGCCGAGATCGCCCTCGATGGCGATGTTGCTCGGTATGGCCGACCGAGAGAGAGACAGCACCTCACGGACACTCTTCTGGACATTGACCGGCTGCCGCTCCGGGTTAGACTGGCGGCTGAAAGCCAGAATCTGCTGCACCAGATCCGCCGCCCTCCTGGCCCCGGAATAGATTTCCAAAACCTTCTGATGACGGCTGTCTCCCTGGGGAAGATCATCGAGAAGCAGTTCGGAGAAACCGATTATCGGGAACAGGATGTTGTTGAAATCGTGGGCGATTCCCCCGGCCAGCACCCCGATGGCTTCAATCTTTTCAGCCTGACTCAATCTTTTTTCCAGTTCCAGAATGGGGGTGATGTCACGCTTGACGGCGACGTAATTCACGATGGTACCGGAATTGTCACAAACCGGGGAGACCGTCATCTCCTCAGTATAGGTGCTGCCATCGCGACGTTTGTTCATCAACCTCCCCCTCCAGACCTCCCCGCCGGAAATCGTACGCCACAGTTCTTCGTAAAAATTCCGATCCTGCAGACCGCTGTTGAAAATACTCGTATTCTGCCCGATCACCTCCTGGTGTGAATATCCGGTCACCCGCTCGAAGGCCGGATTGACAAATTCGATGGTTCCGGCCGGGTCGGTGATCACAATGCATTCTCCGACCTGGTTAATGGCCGTTACCAGTCGCTGGTGCTCCTCCTCGGTGCGTTTCCGTTCGCTGATATCAACAAAAATCGTGGCGAACTGATGGGGCGCCGGCCGGTAGGCTCTGACCTCGAAATGTTTTCCCAATTCTCCGGAATAGGCTTCGAATTGAATCGATTCACCGGTCAATGCAACTCGCCCGTAGTGATCGATCCAATGCCCTTCAATCTCCGGAAGTACTTCCTTCACCGTGCGACCGATCAGATGGTTCCCCCTGAGACCCGTAATCTGCTCGAAAGCCGAGTTCACCGCCAGAAAACGATAATCCACCGGCCTTCCCTCCGGATCGCAGATGATTTCATGCCGCGCGAATCCATCCCGCATTTCCTGAAACAGATTTTGGTAATCCGCCTCGACTTTCCTGTGCTCGGTGACATCCACAGCGTACAGAGCGAGCTGGACAATTTCTCCTTCGACATCAAAAACCGGAAAGAGGCTGTGACGAAACCAGCGCCCGTCCCGTTGATCTTCAAAGGAGATCCCTTTTCGTTTTTTTATCACCGAATCGGCCATCGCCCGCCTTTTCTCTGCCAATTCAGCATCAACCAGGGAATAGATCGACCGACCGATGCATTCATCGGCTCTGCGCCCCAGGCGCCGTGCGAATGTGGCGTTCACCATCAGCAGAGTGCCGTTCAGCTCGAACAGACAGACCGATTCGGTAATGGCGTTGAAAAAGGTCCTCATTACGGCTTCGCTTCGGCGTAAATCCTGCTCCGCCCGATGTCGATCGGTCGTCTCTTCAACAATACCCAGAAAACGGTATTCGCTGAGCTTGACTGCGTTGACAGACCAGAAGCGGATTTCGCCGCTTTTATGCAAAAAAGGAACTTCACCCCTAGAAATCCCATGATCCAGCAGACGCTGAAAATGCTCGATTCCACAGCTCTTGGCTTCATGTGGAATCATGTCCGAGATGGATCTTTCCAGAAGTTCGACTTCACTGTAACCGCTGATCCGGCAGGCTTCGTCGTTCACTTCCAGGTAATGTCCGTTTTGATCGGTCACAAAAATTCCGTAGGGAATGATGTCGTAAAACCCTTTCAGCCGTTTCTGACTCTCCTCAAGAAGAGCTTCCGCTATCAGGCAGCGCTCCCGATAATCCTCCGAATGACTCATAAACCTACACTCCGCAGAATTGTCAGCCGATCAAACTCAACTACCTAAATAATACACTCTGCGAAAAAAAAAAAAAGCGGAATTAACGGACGGGTCCGAAATCATGATCTCGGACGACAGATGTTTTCAGACGTTTTACCATGACGACATGAACCAATTTCAAGGAGGTTGAAATGAATCTTTTCCTCAAAATCATGTCGGTATTCTTCCTGATCCTGGCCCTGGGTCTGACCGTAATCCTCGGTCTTCGCAACATCAATGACGGTTCGCAACTGGACCGGATGGAAGCCGAGCTTCAGGCTACGTTGAAAGGCAGCGGTGTCGATGGGAACAAACTGCTTGACAGTGTCAAGGAAGGAATCGGTGCACCCACTCTGACTGCCGGGCAGTTCACCCGTGGCGGCGTTAGCGTCCTGTTGCTTGGCGCCCTGATTCTGTTCTTCACATTTCTGACCCTGATCGGCAAAAGAAAACTGCTGGCCAAAACGGCACTGGCCATGCTGGTACTCTCCGTTCTGTCCATTTTCCTGAACCCTCATTTCAGTTCCGCTTTCGGGCCGGCATCATCCAGAATACTGGCCACGGTCGGGGCGGTTCTGGCACTGATCGGTGCAGGGTTGTCCCTGCTCTGGTCCAAGAGAACCCAAACCGTCTGAGTCATAGGGAGAAAAACAGTGAAAAAAGTCAACGCAATCGGTCTCATACTGGGTCTCTTCCTCTTCGGTTTCTCGAGCCCCGATCTGTCCGCCCAAAAAACAGACAGCGGCTTCGAGTACTTCGCTCATCTGGGGCTCGCCTTTTCGGATTTTGAAGGGTTGTACCTGGATATCGGTGTGGAGAAAGCCTTCACAGAAAAGCTGTCCGCTCAGGTTTTTCTTGATTACTATCCCAATCCCGTCGACCTGGGCGATTTCTACGAGGACTTCAGCACCTCCGCTTACGGTATCGGCGTATACGGGAAATACAACCTATTTGACAACGATAAACTCGGTTTCTATGCCCGGGGCGGTCTTCATCTCACTTTTCTGACCATGAATTACGACTGGTTCGGAGAGGAGATTGAACTGGCTTCGGAAACCAAGCTCGGACTGGGTGGTGGTGCCGGGTTTGAATACACACTGTCCGACAACATGAAACTGCTGGTGGACGGAACCGTTCGCACCCTTTTCGGAGACGAAGCACTCACTTTCTTCGTCATTTCCGCCGGAGTCAAACTCTCCCTGTAATCCCTCTCATCACCGATCCCCGGCCTGAAGAGATCGTCTCCACGGTCGGGGACACCCGTTTCAGCCGATTCCCGATCTCCGTTCCTTTTCTTCCAAGCCTTGATGGCGGCTTCGAAACTCGGTGGGCGAACATCCGGTCAGTTTCTTGAAACTGGCGTTGAAGCTGCTCTTGGAATTGAAGCCCACATCGTAGGCCAGTTCCAGAATCACCGGGTCCTCGGATTCCAGCAGCAGTTTCTTGGCCATTTCCACACGGTATCCGTTGATAAAATCATTGAAATTCCGGTCAAACCCCTCGTTGATCACCTGAGAAAGATCCTTGGCCTGGCAATCGAGCTCTTCGGCCAGACGGCTGAGGGTGATATCGGGGTTGAGAAACGGCTCTTCCCTGACCATCCATTCCTGGAGTCGTTTTTTCAATGCCACGGACTCCGCTTTTCCCAAGTGCGAATGTTCGTACTTCCGCCGGTTCTTCTGCCTCCAGAACTCCTTCATCTCGTCCATCATCCACTGCATCCGGCTCTTGACCTGACTGATCTCATCCTCCTTCTGGGCCAGAATCCGGGCGCTGCGGCGTTTCAGACTCCGCTGAGTCTGTATGGCCGTCACCAGGCCGACCATCAGCATCAGAACCAGACCGAACCCGCCCCAGAGAATTCGTCGCCGATGCGCTGTCAGTTCCGTGATCCGTCGATCCATCCGCTTCCGCCGCTTCTCGTTCTCCATATCGGACAGTTCACCGGCCATTTGACTGCCGAGTTTTTTATCGTAATTTTCCTTGTAGGTCTTATAAAAATGAAACGCCCTGCGGCTGTCTCCCATTTCGCTGTAGATCTGGGAAAGGATCAAATTGAGTTCGTTGTCCCCATAGGAATCCATCGCCTTGCGGTACCATTCCCGGGCCTCGGCGACAGATGCCAGTGCGGCACCATAGCTGCCTGTAGCCAGATAGAAATCAGCCTCGGTCTGGTAAAAACTTCCCCATTGAGAGGAAGCCGGATGTGCGAGTACAATCCGCCGTCCCTGGTCAAGAAACACCCGGGCCGCCGTATGCTCCTTGGCGCTGATTTCCAGATAGGTCAATCCCAGTAGAACGGAGACCTCTTTCACTGGGTCCTCCTGCCGCCGTCGGATTTCCAGCGCCTTCAGCAGGTGTTCGCGAGCCTCCTGGAAGCGGTTCAGATAAGACAGGGTGATCCCGATATTGTGAAGGCTGGCCGCCATCCCCGGCCCATTCCCCTGACCGGTATGAATGGCAAGCGACCGGTGGTAGAATTCTAGGGCTTTGTCGTACCGGGTCATCCGGTAATAGAGTCCGCCAATGTTGATCAGGGTATTGGCCTGGCGGGCGATCTCATCCCGTCGTTCATATATTTCCAGGGCCTCGAAAAAGTGATTGATGGCTTCCGATGTCATACCCCGGCGTCGGGCGATGATTCCCAGGTTGGACCGGGCGTTGGCTGTCATGACTTCGTCAGCGGTTGCTTCGGCCCGTTCGACTACCTGGCCGTAATATTCCCGGGCTCTATCCAGATCCCCTTTGAAAAAAAACAGAACA
>CAYMND010000055.1:0-10666 GCA_964391685.1 uncultured Clostridia bacterium
AGTTTCGAAATCAGAGATTTCGGTGCAGGATAATGGGAGAGTTTGAGAACCGGATGGGGGCAGACATGATCGGAAAAGTTCTCCATCAGGTAGTTGTACCCGAGTCCGCAGGCGATGATACCCAGTCGTTTGTCGGGACCGTCTATATATCGGTTGAAAGGAGAAATTTCCGCTTCTTTCATAAGTTCCGGCTGCTGGGCGCACAGTTTGTCGTATCTTCGCCTGGCGATGGCCGGCAGAAGTACGAACTGTCTCTTGTCTTCCGGTAACCTGATCTCGTTCTGGGGCCGGATTTCACGGGTAACAACACCGGACCGGCTGTGTGCCAGCCGGGTGGTCACCCTCATCATCACCGGAAGCCGCAGACGTTCGGACAGATCGAAGCCGAAATGTACCATATCGTAGGCTTCCTGCTGATTGGCCGGTTCGAGTATGGGAATCATGGCGAACTGGCCGTAAAAGCGGGAATCCTGTTCATCCTGCGACGAGTGCATGGACGGATCATCGGCGACCGTAACGATCAGGCCTCCGTTGACACCGGTAATGGCTGAATTGATAAAGGGATCCGCAGCGACATTCAGACCGACGTGCTTCATGCAGCTCATGGCTCTTTTACCGGCGTAAGACATGCCTAAGGCACCCTCGTAGGCCGTTTTTTCGTTGGCCGACCAGCGACTGTGAATATTCCTCTCGGCAGCCAGTTTGGAATGCTGTACATATTCAGTTATTTCGGTCGACGGAGTGCCGGGGTAGGCATAGATTCCGGAAAGGCCGGCGTCAATCGCCCCCTGGGCGATGGCTTCGTCCCCGAGAAGCATCATTTTTTGTTGTGACAAAGAGGACCTCCTGAGATGATCATTCGATAAGTCCTCATTGTACCAAAAGGAAAACAGCCATCGCAAGCCGAATTTCAATTTCCGTAAATCTTTTGCTTTAAAGTTGAAAACACGATATATTAGTATCTGATTGAAATGAGAAAAATCAGTCAGGAAGGATTGATTCAAGGCCGGGTACAGGGTGTCGGTTATCGTGCCTTCTGTATGCGCTGTGCCCTTGACCTGGGAATAGGAGGTTACGCCCGGAATCTTCCGGACGGATCTGTCGAAGTGGGTGCCTACGGAGCCCCTGAACTGCTGAAAACATTCTGGGGCAGGCTTCAAGAAGGCCCGCCCCTGTCATGGGTCACGGGGATCACCATCACCGATCGTTCTTCCATCGGTGAGCCTGAGCATTTCGACATCCTTTTTTAGTTTTTTATATCTATAATCTTGACATTAGCGAAAACCCTGTGATATATTGGTTTTTACTTGGAGAAAGCGGAAATGCCGATCTATGAATATCGTTGTGATCGTTGTAAAAAAGTTTTTGAAGTTTTGCAGAAAATAAATGAAGAACCGCTAACCACCTGTATAGACTGCGGTTCAAAAGTCGAAAAAATCGTTTCCACGAGTTCCTTTCAATTCAAAGGAAGCGGCTGGTATGAAACGGATTACAAGGGCAAAAAGACCAAAAATGAGGCACCGACAAGTGCAACATAAGCAACGCCTTTCCATCTCTCCCCCCTTAATATAAATAACATATCTCCCACCAAAAACGTCAGGTCCCCCGCTAAATGGGGGACCCCCGCCTTCCCTGTCCCGGCGTAGTCGCCAGACGAAGCCGGACCTGTCTCGGCGTAGCTGCTAGACGAACCCGGTTGAATTTACGACGCCAACCAATTGACCTTCCCCCCCACATCCCCCCCTTCCCTTCAGGGGAGGCTTGTACCCTTTAGGGCAGGTTTCGGGGAGAGGTTCAGGATCGATTCGGTCTGAAAATCAAAAATTCAAAACAGGCGGACACGCGGGTCCGCCCCTACATTTTTATCGGTCAAATATTCCGGCTGAAGCGGCAGGCGGGAAAGTTCGAACAGGACAGAAAAGGACCGAATTTACCGTTTCTCTGACGAAGCGACGCTCCGCAGCGGGGGCAGAGATTGTTTTTGGCGGCATACTCCACGGCATCGAGATGTTTTTTCCCTTCGGAACAATGAGGCAAATGACCGCACCAGTCGCAGAGACTGGAGGGTGAAGCCGGGAAACGATCCGCTTTCAGGATCTCGACGACAGCCCGCTTCAACTCTTCCGAAATGACCGGGCAGTGGCTGCGATCCACAATCCGCTGCAGGGAACGTTCCTGTCGCAAGTCTTCATAGCAGATTTCGATCCGATCGTCCGGATACGTATCGAACATGGCCAGGGCATAGGAACGCAGCTGCAGATCCTTTTCAGGATCGGGAACCGACCGGCCGGTTTTGTAATCGGTCAGGCGCAGCAATCCCTCCGCCGTTCGGGAAATTCGATCGATGATCCCCCGGTAGACGATCCCCTCACCCAGATCGCAATCGAACTGATGCTCGAGATACAGCGTGGCGCCGGAATCGTTGCGGATCACTCGGGTTACGTATTTCAAGGCCATATCCAGCCCCAGGGAACCGTAATCATCAGCGGATAATCCCTTTTTCACAATTCGGGCGGCACCGATATCAAAACGGTTCCATATCGTATCATAGCGTTCGCGAATCTCTCGATCATCATGATTTCTGTTCTCCGCCATTTCCAGGTAGAGCCATTCGAACAGTTCATGAACCGCGCTGCCCATATATTTTTCGATCGTTTCGTATTCTTCTTCGATTCCCAACACATAAGAAAACTCGAAAGCCTTGGGACACTTGAGAAAAGTCTGGATTCGTGAACAGCTGAAATACGGGTAATCGGGCATTCTTCACTCCGGTTTTGCCCACTACCTTACCAGCAGAAACGGACTTCTGTCAACCTCAGCTGCCGTTGTCGGAAAGACCTGTCGCTTTCTTGACCTTCTTCTGAAGATATCCGGCAGCCGAACGGGCCGTTCCGATCAGCCCCTGCAGTTCCCTCTCCAATGGATCCTCCAGAGAGGTTCTGGACATGTTTTCCGTCAAGGTGCCGATGCGCTGCCTGACATCCTCAACCGCACGACTCTGCCGTTTTTCCGCCAAGTCCGGCACAGGCCGGATCAATCTGATGCCGATGATCAGCACCAAGGTCGCAACGGCCATGGCGATCATCGGACGCCAGGAGCTAGTCCGCCTCAACGGTTGAGCCTTCACGCTGTCGAGAGCGCCGCCATCGGTTATTTCAGGCCGCATGATGGTTGCCGGAACCTTCCCGGCCGCGACTCTCAGTTCGGTTCCCTTTTCAGCCAACAGCCCGTGCACATGATTCAGGCGCCCCCAAATCGTTCGGCAGGAAGCGCAACGATCGAGATGACGCCGGGTCAGCCAGGGCAGCCGTCCGGCCCGGTCCAAAGCCGAGCTTAGAAAAAATTGATGTATCCCGCATGTTTTCATGATGTCACCTCGATCATATTCGCCCTCGCTCCCTCTTCAACCGTTTCAACTTCCGACACCTCCCGCATCAGAGCCAGTCGTGCCCGATGCAGAAGCACCCTCGTGTTGATGCCCGATATGGACATACAGCGGGCAACTTCCGCCACAGTCATATTCTCGACGTACCGCAGCCAGATCACATCGAACTGCTTCTTCGGCAATCTCGATGCGGCTTTCCACAGCCGCTCCTTCAGGGAATCGGTTTCAGCGGTTTCTGCAGGTCCGTCAGAACAGTTCGGTATTTCCTGGGGGAGCTCGACTTCCTTGCGGCGTCGGTAATGGGATATGATCAACTGATTGCAAATGGTAAACAGCCAGCCGGAAAAACGGTACTTCTCGTCAAAACGGTCCAGGTAGCGCATGGCCTTGATGAAGGTATCCTGAAGAATGTCCTCGGCATCCTGATCCGTACCCACTTTGCGGCGGATAAAAAGAAAAATGCGCCGCTGATAGCGGCGCCACAATTCATCGATGGATGCGGAGGAGCCGGTCCTGGCTTCCCGGACCAGCTCCTCGTCACTCACTGCCAAGCGGGATACCTGTTCTGTCATGCCGATTTATTCTTTCTCCAGTTTCATATCCCTCGGAAGTTCATCATGTTCCCTGGATTTTTTCTTGTCCATGTTTTCAATCAGTTGACCAATTTTGTCAACCGGATAATTGAAGTCCATGATTAAACGGTTTCCTTCGGTAGTCACTTTCAGACCGTTCAGCAGTTCGAAAAACTTTGTTTCCTCATCATCTTTGTCATCATTCAACATTTTCAGATTGACCAGCGCCAGCAACCCTGAAATGACCTGCTGCAGGTTCTGGGCCTTCTTGTCGGATTCAGTGACCAGCTTGAGCAGCATGGAAAGGTTTTCCCTCGATTCCAGAGCCATGAAGAAAGCGACAGAAGCGCTGTCCAGAACCATGGTCTTGGGAGCGTACCGGGTCAACCCCGAAATATCGGTGACCGCCGCCTTGACAAACGCATTGCGGGGTGCCTCAGACAACATCCTGAGCAATGGACTGGAAGTGGAAACGGGTTTCGTTTTCCCCTGATAGAGATTCACCAGTTCAGCGATGTCCCCTTTGGATTCACAGAAGACCATGACATCTTTTTCCGGAAAGAACAATCTGTTGTCTCCATCCCAGCAAAGCACCTGGACACCGGCGATCACTTTGGCGAGAACATCTTTCTCCTTGTTTCGAATTCGTTTCGACAAGTGGCTCTGATCGAAACTACCCTGAAGAACGACCATGACCTTGTCGCTCTTGTCGATGTTGTCGAATCCGACTACCGTGAGTCCTTTCAAATCTTTGGTGATATCAATGTCCAGTTCGTCGAGTATCTCGGATCGAATGCTGTCCTTGTCTCTTCTCCAATTTCGATCCAGAATGGAAAAGAGACGGGTCTGGGAAAAGAGAGCCTGGTCGAAATGAATCACCCACTTGCTGTGAGCCGGAATCCAATCGGGGTTGAGAGAACCCGAAGCGGCAGGCAGCAGGCTGAGACAGCCGGTGAGCAGTACAATCATTATCACAATCAATTTTTTCATTTATTTCCTCCTGTATGACTTTCCGATCGGTTTTCACGTGATAATACGCCGGTTCCCCACAGGTTGTTACATGAAATGAAACTTCCGCTCAATTTACAGAAAGCAGTACTTTCCTTGAAGATTATTCTCTTCTTCTCTACAATATTTTCAAAGCGAGGTGCCGATGAAACTCGGAATATTTTTTATTTTCCTGATGACCGTTTTCTCCCTTTCAGGCCAGACTCTTTTCGATACCCATTTCGAGCATAAGACCATGCGTGTCGACTACTTCCATACGGGGAACGCCGAAAGCGAACATTTTGCTGTCGACGAGATTATCTGCGACGGCCCCTGGTCGGGGAATTCCACCCTTCTCAACGATCCGATGGACTTGGGTCCATATCGCCTGGTGATTCTGAACAAGTCAGACAAAAAAGAACTTTTCTCCGAGGGCTTTGCCTCCATATTCGGCGAATGGCAGACCATTCCCGAGGCCAGGACACAATGGGGAACCTTCCACGAATCGGTACGCTTCCCATGGCCGAAGGCACCGGTTATCCTTCGCATCGACAAGCGGGACAATCAAAATCTTTTTCAACCGGTCTGGCAGAGGGAAATCGATCCATCCTACCGCCAGATCAATCCGAGCAAACCCGATTCTCCATACAAAAATTTCACCATATGGGGAGATGACGACCCTGAGCACCGGCTCGACATCGTCGTTCTCGGCGACGGCTATACCGAACCGGAAATGGAAAAATTCCGATCCGATGCCAAGCGTCTGGCCGATACACTCCTCAATACCGAGCCCTACCGTTCCATGAAGAGCCGGCTCAGCATTCGGGGTGTCGAAACTCCGGCCCATCAATCCGGTGTCACCCGCCCACATGACGGCATCTTTCGCGCATCTCCCCTGTCCGTCCGGTACAGCGCCTTCGATTCACGCCGTTACGCGCTCACCACAAACAACAAGGCGGTTCGCGACGCAGCAGCCACAGTGCCTTACGACTTCACCATTATTCTGATGAACGAACGAACCTACGGCGGCGGCGGCATATACAAACTGTACGCCACCGTTGCAGCGGACAACTTTTTCTCCGACTACATCACAGTGCATGAGATGGGGCACCATCTTGCAGCCCTGGCCGATGAATACTACAATTCCGCAGTTTCCTACAATACCGAAGCCCCGATTACCGTCGAGCCCTGGGAAAAGAACATCACCGCATATATCGACGGTCAGTTCAAATGGTCGGACCAGATCCGGAAGGGCACCCCCCTGCCGACTCCGTGGGACAAGGAAAATTTTGACGAATTCGGAAAACAGGTCGAGTCTGAGCGTGAACGCCTCCGGGTTTCCGGCGCACCGGAAAGCGATCTGGAGAAGCTGTTCGTCGAGCAGCGGCAAACCGAACAGGACATGTTCGCAAAGATGAAGTACCGCAACCGTATCGGACTCTTCGAAGGAGCCTGCTATCACTCGAAGGGATATTACCGCTCCAGCGTCGATTGCATCATGTTCACCCGCAGTATGCAGTTCTGTCCGGTCTGCCAGTTGACCCTCGCCCAGGTGATCGACCAGTATTGTCGGTAATCCGCTTACTTCTTTTCCCCGGATTTGCCGGCAAAGAGACGGCTCATCAATTTCGGAAAGAAATTACGCATGTCGTCGAAATAGGTGTAGAAGACGGGTACGGCAAACAGTGTCAGAAATGTCGAGCTGATCAGACCGCCGATCATGGTGACCCCCAGCGGGGAATACGGCATGCCCATCAGAGAGGTGTTGCCGATGGCCATGGGAATGAGACCGCAGATGGTGGTCATGGCCGTCATCAGAATCGGCCGAAAGCGGTTGACACCGGCGGTGATGATGGCGTGTTCCCGATCGATCCCCTGCTGACGGTACTGGTTGATGAGGTCGATGAGCACGATTCCGTTGTTGACCACCACGCCGATGAGTACGACCAGTCCGATTCCGGCCATCACCTCGAATGTGGTTCCGGTGATGACCATCAGCCAGAAAGCCCCGACAAAGGCAGCCGGTATGGCCACCAGGATCGACAGCGGCAGTACAAAAGATTCGAAGAGGACCCCCATAATCAGCAGAATGAATATGACCGAAAAGATCAGACCGCTGGACAGATCCTGGTTCTGCTCCCGGAAACGGCGGAAGCGGGCGCCCTTCTCGTAGGAATACCCGGTCGGGAAAGAGAAATTCTTCAGAATCTTTTCAATCTCTCCCTCCACCTGTCGCATCTTCGCTCCGCTCACGTAGACGGTGATTTCGTAATAGGATTTTCCGTTTTCCCGTCCGATACTGCCAAGGCTCTTGTGAAACGACAGTGAAGCCAGAGCGTCCAGAGTGGTTTCATTGCCGTTCTCCGCCTGGAAGAAGGTGTTTCTCAGCTGAGCCACCTGCTTGCGCTGATCGGCCCGGAACTTCACATACACCGGAATCTCCTTCTCCTCGGTCTGATAGGTGCTGACCTTCCTGGGACGCAGGCTGTAGGCCAGGTATCTGGATATATAAGCGGCATCGACACCGATGTTGAACGCCCGTTCGCGGTCGATGACCACATGGATCTCGTCGTTGCCCGTCTCCGTCGCATCCTCGACGCTCAAGACATCAGGCAGCAGTTGAAACTGCTTCTCCAGTTCTTCGGCAAACCCCGTCAGCACATCGGTATCGTACCCTCTCAGCGTATAGGAGAGGGACATGTCGTTCTGTCCTTCGCTGTCCTGCCAGGAAGTCCTGACTTCGACACCGGGGACCTGGGGCAGAATTTTCTTCAGATCGTCTGTCAGTTCCTGGCGAGTCATCCGATGATAATCGCTGAGACCGATTCCATTGGCGATCTTGCGCCACAGAACCTGGTACCACAACTTGTCCCGAATCGGTTTGAGATAGAGTTCAATATTGCCGCCGAACCTTCTCATGGCCGCATAGATATGCTCGAGTTCGTAGCGGTCCGCCTGCTTCCAAATGCTTTCGGACAAAGTGGTCAGCACCTCATCCCGCTTCTGCACCGACATGGTCGACGGGAAGCGGATATGCAGGCTGGCGTCCTGAAAGCCCCCTTCCGCGGAGTCGCTGGTTTTCATCATGCCCAGGGCGATGAACATGCTGAAGATCAGCAGGGCGATCACGATCAGGGAATTCGTCCGATGTTTGAATACCTTGACCAGCGCGGTCTGATAGAACTGAACCAGGGGATTGTGCGTCGCGTACCGCAGATTCTCCTTCTCCTTCTTGTCCATCAGCTTCACCGAGGAAAGCGGAATGAACATCAAGGCGATGAGCAGACTGGCCACCAGGGCGAAGATCACCGGAGCCCCGAGACGGAACATGATGAAAGACATGTTGGAATCCCCGCCCATGATCATCAGGGGGAGAAACACGACAATCGTAGTCAGTGTGGACATCGTGATGGCCAAACCGACCTCGGAGGCCCCACCGATGGCCGCCTGCCGCGAATCCAGCCCTCCGAGGCGGTGACGGTAGATGTTCTCCGATATGACGATGGCGTTATCCACCACCAATCCGATGGAGAGCATCAGTCCCATCATGGTGATGGTGTTGAGGGTCCAGCCCATGAAATAGAGCACCAGCACCGTGATCAGCATGCAGAGCGGAATGGCCAGGGTGATCATCAGGGTCACCCGCAGACGCCGCAGGAAAAGAAACAAAACCAGAAAGGCGAACAATCCTCCCCACATGGCCGTTTCCTTTACATTGTCGATGGATTCCATGATCAGCTTGCCCTGATCGAAAAACACATAATAATCAAGGTTCTTGAGAATGGGTTCTCCGGTAAACTGTTCTTTCAGCTTTTTATTGACGTTCAGGGCCACATCGACCGTGTTGGCCGTACTCTCCTTATATATCACCAGAGTGGCAGCCAGTTTTCCGTCAAAGCGGGATATGGTCTGTACCTCCTCGTCGAAATCGAAAACCACTTCGGCCACGTCGGACACCTTCAGACCATCTCGTATTTCCACATTGCGGACATCTTCGAGGGTCCGGAAACGATTCGACACCCGCAGCATGAACTTCCGCTGAGCCATCAGCGCATAACCGCTTGAGATGGCGAAATTTTCCTGCATCAGTTCCTGAATGACCCGGCTCAGGTTGACTTTGTAGGCCCGAATCTTGTCGGAATCGACGATGATCTGGATATTCTTTTCCCTTAATCCCTCGAGTTCCACCGTCGCCACACCCACTTCTCCCTCCAAAGCACGCTTGACGTAGCGATCGATCAGAAAATAGGGATCGTCAAGGCTCTCTGGATAGGACACGGCCAGATACAGAATCGGGATATCGTTTTCACGCCGGCGACGGATGTAAATTTGCTCGACATCCGACGGCAGAAGCACCCTCGCCCTCTCGATACGGTCGGCCACCTGGGAATAGGCCAGATCCATATTGGTATCCTGGGCGAACTCCATGAAGAAGAAGCAGCTGTTGCTGGATGACCGGCTGTACAGACGCTTCAGGCTCTTGACGGTCTTGAGCTCGTCCTCCATGTTCTTGGCGATCTGTTCTTCAACCTCCTTGGGACTGGCATTGCGATAGGGCACAGACACCATGAGCATGGGATTGTTCATCCCCTCGGGCATCAGATCGAGACTGATCCGGGAATAGGCGATGGCGCCGATGACCAGTATGGCCAGCAGAATCATGATGACGGTAACCGGCCTACGCACCGAGAATTTGGGGATCAACCGTTCCGGCAGTTTATGTTCGTCCATTACGACATCTCCGTTCTTGAATCAGCGGCCGAACCGCTTGTACAGTACCGGGATCAGTACCAGAGTCAGGAAAGTGGAACTACTCAGACCGGCGATGATGGTAATGGCCATCGGAGTCCGGATCTCCGCACCTTCCCCCAGCCCCAGGGCCATGGGTAAAAGCCCCAGAACCGTAGTCAGGGTGGTGATCAGAATCGGTCTGAGTCGGACTGCCCCGGCTTTGCGGATGGCTTCAAGTCGTTCCTCTCCCCGCTTTCGAAGGGTGTTGATGTAGTCGATGAGCACGATGGCATTGTTGACCACCACACCCACCAGAGTGATGATACCGATGTATACCGTCACTCCGAGCGGCATGTTGATGAGCCAAAGGGTGATAATGACACCGATCATGGCCATGGGTATGGTGAAGATAATCAGGAAGGGATGCAGAAAGGATTCGAACTGCGACGCCATGACGATGTAAACCAGAAAAATCGCCAGCAGCATGGCCATGGTCATGCTTTTCATCGATGTCTCCATTTCCTTGTTCTGACCACTGAGTTCGTAGCGGATGCCCTGAGGCATGGCCATGCTATCGAGCATCAGGTAGATCTTCTCCACTGCCTCGTTCAGATCGATCCCGTCGACATTGGCAGTGATGATGGCTGAACGCTCCTGACCGACACGGCGGATTTCGTTGGGTCCACTGAGTATATTCACATCTGCCACACTGTTGAGGTGAATCGGAATTTCTCCTCCCGGATTGACCACCAGATTGCGTATATCCTCGGCCTTCTGCCTCTGTTCATCCTTGAGATAGACACGGATATCGATGCGCTTGTCCTTTTCCTTGAAGGTTGTCGGGACATCTCCCTCCACCTTGTTTTTAATCAGAGAGGCGACTGTGTAGGCATTGAGTCCGTAATGGGAGAGTCTTAACCGGTCGAACTGAACCACCAGTTCCGGAAAGCCCGGACGGATGGATGACTGAACATCCTTCAATCCGTCGATA
>CAYMND010000056.1:0-10636 GCA_964391685.1 uncultured Clostridia bacterium
CACCGTTCGGTTTCTCGTCTGGTCCATCGAAACATCGAGAACCACCAGTCCTTCAACAAGGGATAATTTTTTGGTCAGATCATCGATGAATTGAGTGTTCTTACCTTCGCAGATGTTGGGAATGGCAGAGAGCAGTCGAGTCATTTTCTCCTCCTTAAAAGATTCCTAAAAAGACACCGGCGGCGATGGCCGAACCGATAACACCGGCGACATTGGGCCCCATGGCATGCATCAGCAGATAATTGGTCGGATCCTCCTTAAGGCCGATTGTATGGGCGACCCGCGCCGAATCCGGAACGGCGGAAACACCGGCTCCACCGATCAAAGGATTGATCTTCACTTTGAGAAACAGATTCATGAACTTGGCAAAGAGCACTCCTCCGGCTGTGGCGACACCGAATGCGACACATCCAAGGACAAAAATCTTCACGGAATCGGTGTTGAGAAAAACCTGGGCACTGGTCGAAGCACCGACTGCCAGCCCCAGGAGCAGGGTGCAGATATCAATCATGGCGTTGGCAGCCGATTTGGCCAGACGATCGGTCACACCGGATTCCTTCAGCAGATTTCCGAAAAAGAGGGTCCCCAGCAGGGGAATTGCACCCGGCGCCACCATGGTGGTCAGAATCATACCGACAATGGGGAACATGACTTTCTGGGCCTTGCTGACTTTCTGCCCGGGTTTCATCTTGATCAATCGCTCTTTCTTCGTGGTCAGCAATTTCATGATCGGAGGTTGAATGATCGGGACCATGGCCATATAGGAATAGGCTGCAATGGCAATCGGACCGATCAGCGCCGGTGCCAGCTTGGAAGCCAGAAAGATGGCGGTTGGACCGTCTGCTCCTCCGATTATTCCGATAGCGGCTGCGCTTTTCGGTGAAAAACCCATCTGGATCGCAGTGATGAAGGTGGCAAAAATACCGATCTGGGCGGCAGCGCCCAGCAGCATGCTTTTGGGATTGGAAAGCAACGCCGTGAAATCGGTCATGGCTCCCAGTCCGAGGAAGATCAGCGGCGGGAAAATACCGCTCTTCACCCCGTAGTAAATGATACCCATTACACTGTTTCCAGTTGTATTGAAGGTGTATTGTCCCGTATGAGGATCGATCATGTATACCGAAATGGAATTGAAAAGCTGCAGAGGCAGCGGAATATTTCCCACAAGGATTCCGAAACCGATGGGTACCAGCAGCAGCGGTTCGTAATCCTTGACGATACCGAGATAAAGGAAAATACCACCGATGATGAGCATGATGATATTCTTGTAACTGATGTTTACAAAACCGGTACTGCCGAGAATCTGCTCGCTGTAATCCTGGATGACTGCGTAATCCGCCGCCCGGTAATCGATATTGGCGGCGTTGTTGGTCACCCGGGCCACAACCAGTCCGTCATGGATTCCGACGATGGTGAAATTGGCCGCTTCTTCTCCGTCGACATCCGCACGCCCCTTCATCCCTTTTCTCAGTCCCTTGTTTTTTTCCGGTGATTTGATGACAAAAAACATCGCAGGATCTTCTATCTGATAACGGACTTCCAGCCCGCTGTCAAAAGAGAATCTGGTGATCTGGTACTGCTCTGCATCCTCACGCATCTCCACAAGAGCCAGGGCTTCGAAGTCATCGACACCGATCACGCGGAACCAGCCGAGTTCGTTTCCGTTCTTGTCCCATATTTTTCCCCGCTGTCCGTCCTCCACTCCTTGTGACTGCCCCTTGAGCAGGGTCGCATAAAGGGTTGTGTCAAAGTCCAGTTCTCCTTTTCGGAATATCGGCTTCGATTCTTCGGCACAGAGAGTCAAGGGCAGTGAAATCAGCAGCAGCAGAATGATTAAGCTCGCAACGTTCTTCGGTCTCATAACCTCACCCTTACAAAGTACTCATCGGTGAACGGGCGATTTCCACCAACGGATCGCCTTCGGCCACCGAATCCCCTTTCTTCACCCGGATACGGGTCACGGTTCCATCATGAGGGGCCTGTACCTGGTTCTCCATTTTCATCGCTTCCATGACCATCAGTGTCTGTCCGGCCTTCACGGTCTGGCCTTCTGACACATGGATATCCATAATCAAGCCGGGAAGCGGCGAATTCACCGTTTCACCGCCGCCTGCCGCCTGCGTTATGGGTGTCGTCGGCTGGGGAGCCGACGGAACCACCCGTTGAGGTGCCGGAGCCGCCGAAGCCGCTGCGACAGGCTGTACAACCTGGGGCTGTCCCACCAGACCGAATGACTTCAATTCGACCCGGATTTCTTCACCATTGATTGCCACCAGCGCATCATCCGCAGTCAGTGACTTCACTTCAACGACATACTCGTTATTGCCGACTTTCAGTTCATATTTTCTCATCTTGGCATCCTCTTTGGTTTATTTCGCTGATCATCCTTCTACTTTTTCCGAAAAGTGAAACGGGTGTTGGCGACACTCCTTCGCAGCCGGAGTTCAATTTCCAGAGCGGTCGCGATGGCGGCCATCTGTTCAGAATCCAGCACGGAAACCGTTTGAACGACGGGTGCGCCACCGGGACTGCCTGCGGGTACGGACTGGCTCTTCTTCATTCCGGCCAGCAAGAGCGGAATTTTTACGATCAAGACAATGGTCAAGTAGGTCAGGATCAGGCCTGAGAAAACCACACTGACCCCCATAACGGTAACAATCCATGATTCACTGAGACTCACTCTTTCCTCCGGAGTTACAATGGAATGTTGCCATGCTTTCGGACAGGATTCTGCTGACATTTCTGTTCCAGCATGGTCAGGGATTTGATCAGTTTGAGCCGGGTATTGGCCGGCACGATAACATCATCGATATACCCTTTCCCCGCGGCATTGTAGGGATTGGCGAAAAGATCAGCGTATTGTTCCTTCAGATCATTCTTGGCTTTTTCCTTGTCGGTCGCTTCCGCGATCTCTCGTGAATAGATGATTTCCACACCGCCGTCGGCTCCCATTACGGCAATTTCGGCCGTCGGCCAGGCCAGGTTCACATCCCCTCGGATATGTTTGGAGTTCATGACGCAATACGCTCCGCCGTACGCCTTGCGGGTGATCACCGTCACCTTGGGGACCGTAGCTTCGGCGAATGCGTAGAGAAGCTTGGCTCCGTTGCGGATAATTCCGCCATACTCCTGCTTGGTGCCGGGCATGAATCCCGGGACATCCTCGAAAACGACCAGCGGAATGTTGAAACAGTCACAAAAACGCACAAAACGGGCCGCCTTCATAGACGCGTTGTTGTCCAGAACACCGGCCATCACTTTCGGCTGATTGGCGACGATGCCTACGGATTTACCGTTGAGACGGCCAAATCCGATGACGATGTTTCTGGCGAACGACTCCATGATTTCGAAAAAATCACGATCATCCAGAACCGTGTGGATGATGTCCTTGATATCGTACGGCTTATTGGGATTGTCCGGGACAATGTAATTCAGGGATTCATCACATCGGTCGATGGGATCCTGAGTGACCTGTTCAGGTACCCTTTCCTTGTTGTTTTGAGGGATGAAGGAAATCAGACGACGCAACATCAAGAACGCCTCATCCTCATTGGGGGCAACAAAATGGGTAACCCCGCTCTGGGTGGCATGCACCGAGGCCCCGCCCAACTGCTCTGTGGTCACATCTTCCTGGGTGACCTGTTTGACCACCTTGGGGCCGGTCAGAAACATGTAGGAATTCTGATCGACCATCATCACGAAATCGGTTATGGCCGGTGAATATACCGCACCGCCCGCACAAGGGCCCAGCACCAGCGATATCTGAGGAACCACCCCGGAATAGAGCACATTCTTCAGAAAAATATCGGCATACCCGGCGAGTGCGTCGACTCCTTCCTGGATGCGGGCACCGCCGGAATCGTTGAGGCCGATAACCGGAGCACCGACTTTAGCTGCCATATCCATAATCTTGACGATCTTTTCGGCATAGGCCTTGGATAAAGAACCGCCGAAAACAGTAAAGTCCTGAGAAAAAAGAAACACCAGCCGTCCTTCTATTGTACCGTATCCGACAATGACCCCGTCGGTCAGAATTTTCTGCCTTCCCATATCAAAGTCGGTACATCTGTGGGTAACAAATATATCAAACTCTTCAAAACTACCCGGATCGACGATTTTTTCGATCCTTTCCCGAGCCGAAAGTTTCCCTTTCTGATGCTGTTTCTCGATCCGATCCTTGCCACCACCCTGCTTGGCGGCCTCGATCTTGTTGGCCAAATCAAGCAGCTTTTTTTCAATATCCATCGCTGTTCCTCCGAGTGATCATCCCATATTCAATAATGGGGTATTGTGATAATTGGTTTTTGTCCGCTTTTTTGTCTTTTCGGCAGCAGCACAAATATGAAATCAGGAGTAAAGACATCATAAAAACTTGAAGCTTGTAGCGGAATTATACAACCTTATGAATCATTTTCCAAGTTTAAAAACATATTACAGAGAATTAACAAGGAGTCCGCTTTGACATATCCACAATGAAAAACAAATATTTGCCCGATCACCAGGTTCTGAGTATAATATTTTGAATTTTCAACCATGAAACCAAGAAAAAACTGGACGTATTACAAACCGGGTGATCTGCTCATCCGCCTGCGCAAGAAAGAGGAACCGGTATCCCGATATGAGAACCCCTACATCGTGAAAGCCGTTTCCATGGGTGACCAGATCCTGACTGCACCGGAAATTCTGCAGGCAGGACTCGTACCACCGAAAAGCGATGAAACGCCTCTGATTCTGGAAGTCGGATGTTATAAAGGCACCACGCTGACTGCCCTGGCGACCGAGAATCCCCATTGCCGCTTCCTGGGAATAGACATCAAGTACAAGCGGGTTGTTCTGACTCGGCTCAAACTGGACAAAGCGGGTATCGATTCCCAGGTGAAAGTGGCCATCATCGATCTGATCGACTGTCTCGAAATTCTTCCGCCTCGGAGTCTGCAGGGAATCTGTGTTTTTTATCCGGATCCGTGGAAAAAACAACGTTTCGCTGAAAGAAGGCTCTTCTCGCACTATGCCATGGAACTGATCACAAAATGCCTGTCCGAAAATGGATTTATCTGGCTCAAGACAGATCACCCGGAATACATCGACCGGGTATCGACACTGATGGATACACAGGCATTCACTCCGACTTCCATTCCGCCTGCCCCGATCAAACCGGGAATATATCCCACAGATTTCGAAGAACTCTTCAAAAACATGAAAAGAGAACTCTACGAGATCTGCCTGAGAAAAACCGACGCTGCCCCTTCCCCCTGTTGACACATCGAATCCATCCGGACGGATACGGGACTGTACAATCCCGTATCCGTCGGTAGATCCTTCGAAATCGCTATTCTACTTTTTCAACACCTTATCCAGCACCGTTTCCTTGGGTAATTTCCTGGTACAGAAGAACCAGTCGTAACAGGTCATCTCCTCCTTGCCTTCCATTCTATCCTTTGCGACGCCGCAAGAGCCTGCCGGAGGCACGATCACATCGTCACCGGGACGCCAGTCGGCGGGAGTTGCAATATTGAAGGAGTCCGCAGTCTGCAAAGCGATCAGGACCCGGTACAACTCGTCAAAATTGCGGCCCAGGCTGAGGGGATAGTAGATGATGGTTCGAATGATCCCTTTGGGGTCTATGTAGAAGACCGCCCGGACCGCCTTCGTCGAACTTTCTCCGGGCTGTATCATCCCGTAGGTTTTGGCAACTTCCATGGTGATATCCTCGATCAGGGGAAACTTCACTTCGACGTTCTTCATTCCTTTGTATTCGATCTTCTCCTTGATGGTCCTCAGCCAGGCGATATGGCTGTACAGACCGTCCACAGACAGTCCCACCAGCTTGCAGTTGGCCTTGGCGAACTGTTCTTCCATAGCGGCAAAGGTCATGAACTCCGAAGTACAGACCGGGGTGAAATCAGCGGGGTGGCTGAAAAGAATCACCCAACTTCCGGAATACTGTTTCGGAAAATCGATCTCCCCCTGGGTGGTGACTGCCTTGAAAGCCGGAGCCTTATCCCCGATTCTGGGCATGCTGATCACTTCGTTTTGTGTCTGTTCCATTCTTTTTTACCTCCTTTTTATGTATCACTCGCCGGAGCCTCCCTCTCATGACGAACGGAATATCCGGTCAAATTAAGATAAGATGTGCTGCTTTTTTAAAAAAAACAACCAAAAAATCATTGCCCGTTTTTCGTTTCTCCATCCAGCCAGCAACGTCGACCGATGATGAAAACCGGCATGAATATGGGCAGCAGTCCAGGGAGGAGCGGAAGCAGATTTTTGGCCCGGATGCCTTCATAGGAAAGGATCATCATGACGGCTCCGATCACGAGTAGAACGTACAAAGGGAACATCAGCTTCCACATCCGGGTGTTCGGATGCTTCCATGGAGCAAAAAAGAATATGGAGAAAAACGCCGCGACACTGCAGAAAAAGGCAACCATGCAGGTCCAGAGAGCTCCCCGTTGCACCAGGATAACCGTTCCCAGCATCGGCATCCAGAGAAAACTGCCGACCCATCCGCCGATCCAGCCCCATTTCTCACCATTCCGGTTGTGATCCATCTCTCCCTCCGGTGAAACAGATTACGCTGTGTAGACACACGACAAAAATTAAATGCATTGACCAACCGAGTTTTTCAACTCTTTTGAAACTGCAGGCGCTTTTCCTCCAGTTCCTGCCATCGCATATAGGCGTGTTCTATTTCCTCGTTGAGAGTTTCCAGCTGCCGGTTGACTTCACGAACCCGGTCCGGATCGCTTCGGTAAAAGCCCACATCGGACAGGCGCTGGAGCAGTTCCCCCTTTCGGATCTCCATTTCTTCGATTTTACCGGGCAATGAAACCAGATCCCGCTCCTCACGGTTGCTGAGTTTGGTAGCCTGTTTCGTTCTCCGGATTGAAGGTTTCTTTTCTCCTCTGTATTCAGATTGGTCTTCCGGGCGTTGTCGCAGCCAGTCGTCATAGCCGCCGACGTATTCGCTGATCCCTCTCTCTCCTTCGAAAACCAGCAAAGAGGTGACGACATTGTTGATGAAATCCCGGTCGTGGCTGATGACAACCAGCGTTCCGGCGTAGTCCAGCAGCATCTCTTCCAGCAGTTCAAGTGTTTCGATGTCCAGGTCGTTGGTGGGTTCATCCAGAACCAGGAGATTACAGTTTCTTGTAAAAAGACGGGCCAGAAGCAACCGTCCCCGCTCTCCTCCCGACAATGAGCTGACCGGTATCCGGATCCGTTCCGGTCCGAAAAGGAAGCGCTGCAGGTAGCCGACGACATGCATGGGCCTGCCGTTGACCAGCACATGGTCGTTCCCGTCCGCAACGTTCTCCCACACAGTTTTTTCATCTTCCAGCTGCTGCCGCTGCTGGTCATAATAAATGACATCGATTCCGCTTCCGTGTGCCACGGTTCCAGCCGACGGATTCAATTCCCCGAGAAGCAGGCGAATCAAAGTGCTCTTTCCGCAACCGTTCGGGCCGATGATACCAATGCGGTCACGCCGCATAATTGTCGTTGAAAACCCGGTAATCAGTTGTTCCCTCCCATAGGCAAAATTGAGGTTCTCCGCATGAACAACCATTTCTCCGGATCTTCTCCCTTCCTGAAGAACCATATTTACCTGCCCCGGAGTCTCACGTCTCTGCCGGCGTTCTTCCCGCATGGCCAACAGAGCCCGAACCCTGCCTTCATTGCGGGTTCTCCTGGCCTTGATCCCCTGCCGGATCCACTCCTCTTCCTGGGAAAGTTTCTTGTCAAAGCGGCGGTTTTTCTGTTCTTCCGCAGCCAGGGATTCTTCCTTGCGCTTCCGAAAAGTGTCGTAATCACTTTTCCAATCAAATATCCGTCCCAAGTCGATTTCGATGATGCGGCCGGCAATTCCTCTCACCAGCCTGCGATCATGGGTTACCAGAAGGACGGCTTTGGTATAAGCGCTTAAAAAGCCTTCGAGCCAGGAGATTGATTCGATATCAAGATGATTGGTCGGTTCGTCGAGCATCAGCAGATCCGGTTCCTCCAGTAGAGCCCCTGCCAGCAGAACGCGCCGTTTCAGTCCGCTGGACAAGGATTCAAACCGACTCTCTCCGCAAAGCTTCAACTCGTACAGAATCTTTTCCATCTGATGCTCACGGGACCATTCTGCCGAATGATTCAGGCTCTTCCCGACCAGTTCGCGAACGCTGATATTCCTGTACTGCGGTATTTCCTGGGTCAGCAGAGCGGTTTTGATCCCCTGGCCTCTGGCCACCTGACCTCGATCCGGTGCAAGCTCACCATGGATCAGTCTCATCAGGGTTGTTTTTCCGCTTCCGTTCCGTCCAAGCAGGCAGATATGCTCACCCTCTTCGATCTGCATGGAAACATGATCAAACAAGGGTTCCGCAAAACCGATACCGATATTCTGTAAAGAAACCAAGGCCATGTTTTCTACCTGATTTTAGTCAGTATACCCGATTCCGGCCGTATCACCAAGCAGACCGGATCAGCGTGACAGGGGAATCAGTGGCCGTTGCGGCGGTCCTCACTCACCTGACCATCCAGGAGATGAATGGAGCGTTGCGAAAAAGCCGCAATCAACGGATCGTGTGTGACCATGAGAATGGTGCGGCCGTTCCGCCAAAGTTCCGTGAAGATCTCCATGATCTCCTGTCCGCTCCTGGAATCGAGGTTTCCCGTCGGTTCGTCCGCCAGTATGATGGGTGGATCCATAGCCAGAGCCCGGGCGATGGCCACCCGCTGCTGCTGGCCTCCCGACATCTCCGTTGGACGGTGCCGATTCCATTGGGTCAATCCGACCATATCCAGCAGCTGTTCTACCCTCTTTCTCCTTTCCCTGCTTTTCTTGCCGTTGAAGAGCATCGGCAGTTCCACGTTTTCAAAAGCCGTTGCATACGGAAGGAGATTGAAATTCTGAAAGACAAAACCGATCTTGCGGTTTCGGATGGTGGACAGCTGATCGAAACTGAAACCGGCCACATTCTCCTCCTCGAGATGATACGTACCTTCGGTGGGAGTGTCCAGACAGCCGATCAGGTTCATCAGAGTCGATTTTCCGGATCCGGAAGGCCCCATGATGGAAACGAACTCCCCTTTGTCGACCTCCAGAGAAACCCCCTTCAGGGCTTCGAATTCCACCTCCCCCGTTCTGTACACCTTGCGAATGTTCTTGAAAGATATCACGTTTCACCTCGTAGTCTACTCGTAACGTAAAGCCTCGATGGGATTCTGCCTGGAAGCCCGGATGGCCGGAAAAATCCCCGACATGAATATCAGTGTGCCCATTAAAATCAGGAAAATCACCAGAATATCCAGAGAAAAGATCGGCCTGAGCAGAAACGGCTGCATGGAAAAGTTCTCGTAGGTCACCGGGATCTGCCTCACCCCCATGACAATGACGTAGGAAATCAGTGTCCCCCAGAGCATTCCTTTGGAAAAGATCAGCATCGTTTCCAGAAAGAACTGCATGACAATGTGACGGCGCCTGGCGCCGATGGCCATTTTGACACCGATCTCCCGGGTGCGCTCCTTGACGATGGCGTACATGAGATTGGTGACCCCCACCGCTCCGATCAGCAGTGTCAATCCACCGATGATGCTCATGAACACTTCGATGCCGAAGAATATATTGACCATGATCTTGTTATTGCGGATGGTGTTCCAGAAGTTGAGCGCATATTCGTCATCTTCGGCAAAACGGTATTTCTTGCCGAGAATGTGACGCACCTGGCTCTCGACAAACAGCGATTGCGACTTATCTTTGGGTTGAATGTGAATCCGGTCGACAAAACGCTGGGAATCGATCTGCGAGAAAGTGGTGAACGGAATATAGATCATGTCGTGATCCGGTCCGTTGTAAGAACCCATCTGCTGTTTTTCCTTCATGACACCGATTACCGTAAAGGGATTGCGGTGGATGGAAATCGTTTTCCCAACCGGATCTTCGTTACCGAACAGTGTTTTTGCGGCAGTCCATCCCAGAAAAGCCACTCTTCTGGCCATCTCGTGGTCGTTCTGGTTGATGAACCGTCCTCCGGCCTGGGGAATCTGGTTTCGCATCCGGCCGAAGTTGGGATACACGCCGCAGACATTGCGCACCGACGACCGGTTCTTGTACGAGACGGAGTGGCTGTTGTTGGATTCGGCACCGATCTCACCGATTTCCGGAATCAGCCTCGCCAGCAAAGTGACGTCTTCGGGGTACAGATGGATCCTCCGCCCGCGCGGAAGGCCCTGATATGTTTTACTCGCCTGCCCCCTGGACACCATGATGATGTTGTCCGACAATCCCTTGAAAGCCTTGTTGCCCGCATGGGACAAACCTCTGCCGAAAGACATGAGCAGAAGGATGGATACCGTACCCCAGGCGATGGCGAAGGTGATCAGCGCCGTCTTCTTGCGACGCAACCGCAATTCATGCCAATATAACTTGATGAGTTGCCATATCATGTTTATTTCCTCAAAGCGTCGATGGGATCGGTGGATGCGGCACGTCGGGCAGGAGCCAGCCCGGACAAGGTTCCGATCAAGAGCAGTACGGCCACAGTGACCAAACCGACCAGTGGACTCAGTTTGGGAATACCGACATACTCTTCCAGCATTTCCGAAGGAAGAACCTTCAACAGGGCGGCGGCCGCCAGAAGTCCGATTGCTC
>CAYMND010000057.1:0-10617 GCA_964391685.1 uncultured Clostridia bacterium
CAAGGCTCTCTTCCGCCAATTTACTGGACAGATACAAAAGAACGGTTTCCGCCGCAGACTGGTCCCGCACCTGGGCGCATTGGATTTCCCCTTCATTCCGTTTCAATCTTGCCGAACGGTTCAGGGCTCTGATCTTTCCACCCATCCAGATGGGTACGGTCGCCTCGATGGAGGCCCGGAAAAGATTCTGATCCAGCACATCGATATCGAAGGAGGGGATCGCGGACTCCAGCTTGCCTCCGATGGCTGCCCCGTACACGGCCTTTTCCGGGTCGCTCAGCGTTTGTCCTTTCAGATAGAGGTTCTGCAGGTTTTGATCGTTCAGCTGGTTGCCGGTCTCCAGAGATATGATCAGGGAACGCAGACTGTCGAGTTGGATGTCGATGGGATCGTTGAGGTGGGTGTAGGTGCCTTTGAGGTTGAGACGCGGGAGGTACTTCGACGAAGCCTCCCGAACTTCGTACCCCAGCCTCTCGAGTTCATGGGCGGCGGCGTTCAGACCGGGATCGCTCGCCAGGGCCAGATCCACCGCCTGGGAGATCGAGAGATCATCTGCCCATGAAAGGGTGTAAATACAAGCAATGATCAGAATGAAGATACGTTTCATTTCAGTTTCTCCAAAGTATTCAGATGTCTTGGTTCACGTTCAGTATTCCCCTCAGGGCGGTTTCCTTGCAAAGGTTGAAGATCTCGTCCCGTTTCTTTTTTCGGGACAACCTGGAAAAGCCCGGTTTGAAAATTTCTCTCAGCACGTAGGCGCCCCAGAAGCCGGTGATTCCGTACAGAACGTCGCTTTGACCGATCAAACGGCCTTGACGTCGGAGATCTTCGATGATGGCGTTGCCGATGGAGAGATATTTATGGAAGAAAGAATACATGATGCTGTTGGGGAATTCGGATGCCTGGCGGCGGAAGTCCACGAAGACGATGAGGAAATAGTATGGATGCTTGAGGCCGAAATCAATGCTTTCCTTGACAAAGCAGCTGAGTTTCTGCAGCGGATCTTCGACTTTTCCCAGTTCGGCACCCACCTGGTCCAGCAGCAGTGTCGATGCATAGTCGTATATGCCGTCCAGGAGATTTTCCTTGTCTTTGAAATAAAGGTAAATTGTTCCGACGGCGATCCCGGCCGTTTCGGCCACATCCTTCATGGAGGTGCTGTGGTACCCCTTTTTCGAGAAGAGTTCGCCGGCGGCATCCAGCATTTTCTTCTTCTTTTCATTCAATTCTGTCATTGGCTGCCTCCTTGTGAACGGCCGTTCACTGAATGATCGTTCATTCATATTGTATCTGGTTTTCGGGATTTGTCAATATGGGTTTTTCCGTTTTTTTTATTTTGGGAAGACAATGCCCACCTTGACTTGAAAAGGCCGTTCCTCTATACTTCTCTATGTCAAACACTCCCTTTTCTGAGGTCGAATCATGGAAATCTATCTGATCGGATTGATTATTCTGGGCGGATTGACCTTGTTTAATCTGGTAGTCGGGGTCAGCAACGATGCAGTCAACTTTCTGAATTCTTCGTTTGGCGCCAGAGTGGCATCCAGGCGGGTCATCATGATTATCGCTTCACTCGGTGTCATGATCGGCGTCACATTCTCCAGCGGGATGATGGAGGTGGCCAGGAAGGGGATCTTCAATCCCAGCCTGTTCACCATGCCCGATCTGATGGTCATCTTCATGTCGGTTATGCTGACCAATGTGTTCCTGCTCGATCTGTTCAACACCTTCGGTCTTCCTACATCGACCACGGTTTCCATCGTGTTCGATCTTCTTGGAGCGGCGGTCGCTGTCTCGATTGTCAAGGTGATGAATCAGGAGGGGGGGCTGGCCAGGCTGGGTGAGTACATCAACACGGCCACCGCCTTGGTGATCATTGCCGGTATCCTTTTGTCCGTGGCGGTTGCCTTCGTTGTCGGTTCGTTCGTTCAGTTTGTCACTCGATTGATTTTTACCTTCGATTTCGAACGACGTTTGAAGCGTTACGGTGCAATCTGGGGCGGAGCGGCCCTGGTCTCCATTGTCTATTTCATTCTGATCAAAGGTGCAAAGGGGACATCATTCCTGTCCGATCAGAACCTGCACTGGATCAGGACTCATTCCATGACCATTATCTTGATGTGTTTCCTTGCCTGCGCTGGTATTCTCCAGATTCTGATGGCCTTTTTTAAAGTGAACATCCTCAAGGTTATCATTCTTGCTGGGACGTTCGCTTTGGCCCTGGCTTTCGCTGCCAACGATCTGGTCAATTTCATCGGTGTACCGCTGGCCGGAGTGGATGCTTATCAGAGTGCCGCCAGTTTGAACAATCCGTTGACCGGAACGATGGGAGCGCTTCAGGGGACGGTGAGAACCAATACTTTGGCGTTGCTTTTGGCCGGTTTGGTCATGGTGGTGACCTTGTGGATGTCGAAAAAAGCCAAAGCAGTAATGCAAACATCGTTGAATCTCTCCAGACAAGATGAAGGTGTAGAGCATTTCGAGTCCTCCCCCCTTTCGAGAACCATCGTGCGCATGGGCACCGCGGTGGCCGATTCCATAACCCGCATCTGTCCGAAGAAGTGGCGGAGCGTCATCAGTCGACGGATCGATCCCAGTCATTTTCAGACCGTCAGGGACCGGTACGAACACGAGCCCTCCTTCGATCTGGTTCGTGCGGCGGTCAACCTGATGGTGGCCAGTGCAGTCATTTCATTCGGTACTTCCATGAAACTGCCGTTGTCAACCACCTATGTCACCTTCATGGTGGCCATGGGCAGCTCCTTTTCCGATCGGGCCTGGGACCGGGACAGTGCCGTGTATCGCATCAGCGGTGTTCTGACGGTCATCGGGGGCTGGTTTTTCACCGCTCTGATGGCTTTCACTGTATCGGGTATTTTTGCGGTGATTCTATATTATGGACGAGGGTACGCTGCAGTAGGGCTCATGGCGCTGTTGGTCTATCTGGTGTTCCGCAACGCCCGGCTTTTTCGTCATAAGGAAGGGCGGACCAACGCTCTGGAAGTGTTCAATCTCAAGAAAATCAAGGAGGCCCGTTCGGCTGCCAGGACCACTTTTCAGCATGCGGGTATATTTCTTGAAAAGGTTGCCTCCACCGTCGAAGGCAGTTGTGAGTACCTGTTCAATCAGGATCGGCAAAGTCTTAAAAAAGTCCGGCATCAGTCCAAGGAGATCCAGAACTGGTCCAATATCATTATCGCCAACATTTTCAAAGTGCTTCGCCTCAAGGATCGCGGGGATCTGCAGACCACCCGGGAATACTACAATACCATCGAAGCGTTGCAGGAGATTGCCGAGGCGGAACGGGACCTGATCCTCAGATCCTATTCTCACGTCAGCAACAACCATAAAGGAATGTTGTCGGTGCAGGTGGACGAGCTGCGGGAAGTGGAGTCGATCATGGTTTCGGTTCTCAAGGAAAGCGCCAAGGCGCTGCTCGCCGGACAATGCGGAAACGTCGAGGTATTAAGAAAGAGAAAAGATGATCTGGACGTGCTGATGCATCGTCTCGATGGAGTTCAGATTGTCCGAATTCAAAGCAACATATCCAAAACCCGTCTCAGTATTCTGTTCTACGGAATTATGCGGGACGCCGAAAAAATAGTCGGAGCTACGCTACGCCTGCTTGACATCTTTCACGATACACTTGAAAATGGTCTCGAAAATGAAAAGAGACAGAAGGAGAACCGTTAAACCGTATTTCCCGGATCGGGAGTACAGGAAGGCCCGATGATCGAGATATTTAAGGAGAAGCTATGGAGCATTCTCCAGGGTAAGGATGTCTCGCTGGCCATGATCTACGATCAGCACGGCCATATTCTCTGGAGTCTGGGACGGGCCATTCAGGGACGGACTCTGGAAGAAGGAAGGGGATTTTCCCGGCGACAGGCAAAACATGCCATTGAGGTCCGCAAGCGGATCAGTGAGGAGGATTGCCTGATTGTGGCTCATCATGACGACCTTTCCCATTCCGATATCTACCTGCCGATTCGCAGCCTGGTCGTTCTGCCGCTCAACGACGATTATTTTCTCTATCTAGACAGCGGGACTCGGGAAAGTTTCTCCGAAAAGGACATTACCATCTTCGAGACCATCGGAGAAATGCTCGGGAGAACCCTGCAGCAGCTCGGGCAGCCGCAGGGATCGAATCGCCTTCTTCAAGGTGTGTCGGCTCCTTCGGCGGAATTGACACGGAAAGTGGTCCGGTACGCCATCGAGGACGAGCCGGTACTGCTGGTGGGAGAAACCGGGGTCGGCAAGAACTTCATCGCTTCATTGATTCACGAATATTCGGGGCGCTCCGGTGATTTTGTCATCGCCCATTCACCGACCATTCCGGAGTCACTTTTTGAAAGTGAATTGTTCGGTTACCGCCGGGGTGCTTTCACCGGGGCCGATCGGGACAAGATCGGTCTGTTGGAAAGAGCCAAAGGAGGTACGCTTTTCATTGATGAGGTTTCGGAAGTCCCCATTTCTTTTCAGGCCAAGCTGATCAGTTTTATTGAGACAGGGGTGTATCGGCCTCTTGGTGAAACCCAGGATCGGCAGGCATCGGTGCGGGTTATCGCCGCCACCAATCGGGACCTGCATCAGGAGATCAAGAGAGAACGTTTCCGCTCGGATCTTTTTTTCCGACTGAATATACTCAGCATTCAGCTGCCGCCTCTGAGGGATAGAAAGGCGGATATCTATGCACTGGCTGATGCTTACAAAGCCTGTCTGCGAGGCCGCGAACTTTCTCTGGCCGCCTGGGAGCTGATGTTGACCTACAGTTGGCCCGGCAATGTGCGCGAATTGATTACGGTGTTGAAGAAGCTGGGCATCGAAGGTGCCGGACGTGTCGATGTGAACGAGCTGAAGAACATTCTGTCTCTGACCGGACTGGGGCGGGGGCAGCGTTCTGAGGAAAAAGAGCTCAAGAAAGCCGTTTTCCCAGATGATCAGGTGGAGAGATTGATCCAGTCCGTCCGTGAGGGAGCCTCGTACTGGGATGTTATTTGGAAGCCGTTTATTGATCGGGATATAGATCGTTCTCTCGTACGCCGCGTTATTGAAAATTTCTATCAGCAGTCCGGCTGTCAATTCAAACGGGCCACTCAGGCGATGAATATCCCGGCGGGAGAGTACAGGCAGTTCATGAGCCTGATGTACAAGTATAGAATTGATCCCAGGAGTAAACCGGAAGGTTTACGGTAAACCCGGGGGTTGACAAATAGTCAACCGGTGAGTTTTCTTTTTTCCCAATATTTCCTGTGATTTTTTTTCAATTGTTGATAACCGATGATCTTCAGGCATTTGGCGTTTTGGCATTGTTGTTGCTAAAGGAACGGCACATGAGGCAATGCCTCCCATAATAGATGGAAAGGATGCCACAACATCACAACAAGCCCGCAATCAGAGATTGAAAAAGGGGGAACAAAGGGAGGGGGCGAAAGCCCCCTCCAGGTTTTCCGGTTTGTTTCGGATCAATTCAGTTTTTATTTTCTATTCGGGGGATTTCTTTTATAAAACACAAAAACCGTCAGGGTCACTTGGAAAGTGTCAATGAATATGTTAATCATAATATAAATGCATCCGGGCCGAAATGAGTCCGTCGATGTGGAACAGGAGGTATTCATACATGGGTAAAAAGTATAATTTCAATGCCGGTCCGGCCATTCTTCCGGAAGCGGTCATGAAAAAGGCCCAGCAGGAATTTCTCGATATGGGCGGCATCGGAATGTCGGTGATGGAAATCAGTCATCGATCCAAGGATTTCGAAGCGGTTCTGAACACCGCCGAGGAGAAGATCCGTTCCCTGATGGGGATTCCGGAAAATTATCATGTGCTTTTTCTGCAAGGTGGTGCCAGTTTGCAGTTCGGCATGATTCCAATGAATCTGCTGGCCGGCGGTAAAGCGGATTATGTGAACACCGGTGCCTGGGCGAAAAAAGCGATCAAGGAAGCCAAACTTTTCGGTTCGGTCAACATCGCCGCCTCATCAGAAGACAAGAACTTCAATTATATTCCCGTACCCAAATGGAGCGCTGACGCCAAATACGCTCACATCACTTCCAACGAAACCATCGGGGGCATTCAGTGGAGGACTTACCCGGATACGGGTAAGGTGCCGCTGGTTGCGGACATGTCGTCGGATATCTTTTCCCGACCCATCGATGTGAGTCGTTTCGGTCTGATCTATGCCGGAGCACAGAAGAATATCGGACCTTCCGGTGTGACCCTGGTCATCATCCGCAAGGATCTGGTGGAGAGCGGGGCCGAGGGATTGACCACCATGCTGAGTTACAAGACTCATGTGGAGAACGGTTCGATGTACAACACCCCGCCGACTTTCGGTATCTATATGATCAAACTGGTCATGGAGTGGCTGGAAGCCCAGGGCGGAGTGCCTGCGATTTATGAACGAAACAAGGAGAAGGCCAAGCTGCTGTACTCCTGTATCGATTCCATCGATATGTACAGTGGAACCGCCAATCCGGTGGACCGCTCGCTCATGAATGTCACTTTCCGCCTGACGACCGAAGAACTGGAGGCGAAGTTTCTCAAAGAAGCCGGCGCCGCAGGCTTTGTCGGTCTGAAAGGCCATCGCAGTGTAGGTGGTTGCCGTGCATCGATCTACAATGCCATGAACCTGGAAGGCATCAAGGCCCTGACGGGTTTCATGGAAGATTTCGCCAAGAAAAATTAATCTTATTGCTGACTGCCTGCAGTCCCGTTTCTGCGGGGCTGCAGGCTGCCGGCCGGTGAGAAAAGGGACAGAATGGATTTTTCCAGGCCTTGGGTGTTATTTCTGCTGTTGGGATTGATTCCGTTTCTGGGACTGATTGTCTGGGATATCTCGCGCAGCCGGATCGGACGGCGTCTTTTCATGGAGGACAGAGCGTACCGGACACTTGGTTTTCGCCGCAGTCACGATCTCGATGTGGTCAAGGGAATTTTGATGCTTTTGATTGTGGCCCTGCTGCTGACGGCTCTGGCTGGACCTCGATGGGGGGAAGCCTATGAAGAGAGCGAAATAAAGGGCGTTCAACTGATATTCGTCCTGGATACTTCCTCATCCATGTTGGCCGAAGATATCAAGCCGAATCGTCTGTCAATGGCCAAGGAAATCATATCCAGCATTCTTTCCCGGTTGCAGTCGGACATGGTGGCTCTGGTCACCTTTGCCGGAAAGGCCTATGTCCAGTGCCCCCTGACCATGGACCATGAAGCCTTCGGGTTGTTTGTGGAAGCGACAGATATCAGCCCCGAGATGGAACAGGGGACCGATCTGGGATCGGCTTTGTCAGCGACTGCAGAGGCAGTGAGTCATGCCCGGGAAGGTGGCCGCATGGTGGTTCTGATCACCGACGGAGAAGATCATGAACTGCAGTGGGAAAAAGTGATCGGTGACCTGAAGAAGCAGGATGTCACTCTTTTTGTTGTCGGTGTCGGGGCGCTGGAAGGAGCGCCGATCCCTCAGCGTAACGAGAATGGGGAAGTGACCGGCTGGAAGAACGATAAGCAGGGGCAGATCGTTAAGACGCGGTTGGACGAAAAGACTCTGATGCGTCTGGCTCGGGAGACAAACGGTCGTTATCTCAGGCTCGAAGATGCCGCTACTCTGACGCAGCTGCTGGAGGGCGCCAAGGGTCTTGAAAGACGGATTCTCGGCCAGCAGATGAATCTTCGCCGCATTCCCCGTTTCCAGTACCCTCTGGCTTTGGCGCTCATTCTTTTGATGGTGGAGATGATTCTGACCCGGAGAAGAATACAATGGCGAAAAAGAACCATGTAGTCTTGCTGATGTCGGCCCTTTTCCTCTGCGGAGGATGGCACTGGTTCGAACCGGCGGCACGTAAAGTTGCCGGCGGGATCGCGGCTTTTGAAAAGGAACAGTTCGAAAAGGCACTCGACGCTTTTGTTTCGGCAAAGGGCAATGCCCCTGAATCCGATCTCCTGCGTTTCAACACCGCTGCGGCGCTGCTGCGCATGAACAAGGCAAAAGAAGCTCTCGAAGAACTTTCACAGATCCGTGAGGATGGATCCTTGGGTAAAACCGCCGGCCTGCATTACAACAAAGGAAACGCACATTTTATGATGCAGGAGTTTCAGGAGGCCCTCGGAGAATACAGGCAGGCGTTGCGGATTGATCCGCAGGATCTTCAGGTCAAGCGCAATTATGAATTGACCCTGAAAAAAATCAGGGAGCAGGATCAGCAGAAACAGGATCAGCAGAAACAGGAAGACAGGCAGGATCAGCAGAAACAGGATCAGAACAAGGATTTAATGGATTATCTCAATCAGAATGAGCGTGAGCAGCAGAATAAGCAACGCCGGAAACAGGCGGTTTTGCTTGGACGGGAGAAGGACTGGTGAAATGGCACTACCTTCTGTCGGGCCTGCTGCTGACAGCCATGTTTCTTGTCGCTCAGACAGATGATGTAGAATTGTCGGCATCGGTCTCCGCCGATCGCATCGGTGTTGAGGACATTCTGCAACTGACGGTCACTTTCAAAGGAGTGGGCAATCCACCGGAACCGGACCTTTCTGCGATCAAACAGTTCGATGTGATACCGGGGATGGTTCAGCGGGGGACCGAATTCATCATGAACAATTCCGGATCGACTCTGCTGACCCGATTTGTCTATCAGCTCAGACCGAAGAAAAAGGGGAAACTGACCATTCCCGCTCTGAGTGTCGAAGTGGACGGCCGTACGGTCCGGAGTGAGGCGGTGACCGTGGAGGTGATCGAAGGGAAGGTGGCTGCGCCTCAACGTCGGATCGTCAGGCGCCTACCGGGTTTCTTCGATGATCCGATGGACGATTTTTTTTCGGCACAGAGCGTCCGGGAGCCCGATTTGTTTGTCCGGGCCGTTCCCACAAAAAATAAAGTGTATCTGGGGGAGGCTGTCATTGCCCGTATTGAGCTTTTCACCCGGGACCGGGTGGAAGAGAAGCGGATGCTCAGAGCGGCTTCAGTTCCCGGTTTCTGGGTCGAATGGATCGATCCGCAAAATGTCGGGAAAAGTCGAAGTGAAATGGTTGACGGCAAGTCTTATACGGTGATCGAAATCGACCGGGGGCTGTTCATACCCCAACGCACGGGGATCGTGGAGATGACCGGTTTCGAATACGCTTTTCTGGTTACTCCCGGAACGGCAAGGAGCGCTTTTTTCACTCAGAGGCGGCAGGTCGTCCGCAAGACAAAGACCATTTCCATCGAAGTGTTGCCCCTGCCGGATGCCGCCAGGAATCTGGCAGTCGGTCAGTTCAGTATATCCATGTCGGCCAGGCCTCTGGAGCTGGACGTCAACGAATTGCTCACTCTGAACGTGGTCATTCGCGGAAAAGGCAACATCAAGAGTGTTCAGCTTCCTGAATTGCCGGACATCGCCGGATTCAAACCGTTTCCGGCTAAAATTGAACGTCGGAACTGGAATCAGAAAGGGGAAATGGATGCCGAGCTGAAAGCAGAAATCCCCGTTTCTTTGAATCGGGTCGGTGGTCTGGAAATTCCGCCATTGGTGCTTCGCTTTTTCAATCCTCTGACGGGACAAATTGAGGAAAGCCGCAGCGATGAACTTCTGGTAACAGTTACCGGAAATCGGGATGAACAGACGACGATGCCGGAGGTGGCTCAGGATTCGGTGAAAAGAACCGGTGTGGATATCGATTACCTGGCCGACGGATCGATTGACGATCCCAGGCAGGGGTGGATGTTCGGCTCTCTGTTCAACCTGCTTGTGGCGTTGCCATTTCTATTGCCGATGCTTCTTCTCGGGTATCGGTTCATTCTGGTTCCCATTCGGGGGCATTTCACCAAGGGTGATATGAAAACTCGGCTGCAGGGGGAGTTGAAGAAGATCAAGGAAGCGGAAAGCGCCGATATCCTCTGGGCGTTGCTGGACGGCTTTCTGGCCGAGGCTCTTTCCATCAGACCTTCACAGATGACCCGCGGTTTTCTGGAGCAGGAACTGGGGCGAATCAGAATTTCGGGACAGATGATATCCACTCTTCTGGACTATCGGGATAAAATGCAGAGTCTCCGCTTCGCCGGTGGTGTGCTTCCGGGGACCGAACTGATCCGGATGAAAAACGATCTGATGATGATACTGAGTGCCTTGATCCGGGGGATCAGATGAAGCGGTGCGTACTTTCATGGTTCGTTGCGCTGATGCTTTTTTCGGTGCCCGTATTGAACGGGGTTGAGCCGGATTCATGGCAGGAAGGGCAGAAGTTGTATGGAGAAGGGCGTTATCAGGAAGCGCTTGTGCAGTTCGAGAAACTGTTGCCCCAGTACGACCATTGGCGGGTTCACTACAATATCGGGAATTGCCTGTTCAAGCTTCAACGTTTTCTGGATGCCAAGATTGCCTATGCCCGTGCCTGGAAAACGGCTCCGGGACAATCCTCGGTTCGACGAAACCTTCTGGTGGTGAACGCAAGGCTGGGCTTTGAGGATGAACTGCTCAAGCAGTCCTTTTTTGAAAGATTGCTGGTCGGCATCGACCGGTTCGTGTCCGTTCGTTTCAGCGCTCTGATGCTGATCGTCTCACTGCTTGTACTGAATCTCTCCGTTTTTTTCTGGCTGCGACGTCGTCTGGTCCGACCAGCCAGATATTTGTTTGTCCTATC
>CAYMND010000058.1:0-8626 GCA_964391685.1 uncultured Clostridia bacterium
CCAGTAACCTGAATGCCAGTCGGATCAGCAAGATTGGAAAAGATGCGTTGGAAAGAATTCATGCCGAGATGCGCAGGGAATTCAAAGCCCTGGGGTATGATGACGAAAAAGGTCTGCCTAACCTGTACCGGAAATTGGCCCGGGACGGCGGTGTGGTTACCGGTTCGCAGATTGTCCCTGCCTATGAACAGATCATTCGGGAAGCAAAAAAAAGAACGGCCGCTCTCTTCAGTGTGAAACCGGGAACGGAGGTGATCGTTATCGGCAGTCAACTGGGCGGGGCCTACATGGCCCCGGCACTGGATGGATCAAGACCCGGAATATTCTATACCTGCGACAAAGGAGATATCCCCCGTTTCAGCATGGCCAGTCTGGCCTATCACGAGGCCATTCCCGGGCATCACCACCAGATGGCGCTGGCCCAGGAACTGGACCTGCCGCTGCTCCGGAGGGATATCGGTTTCACCTCTTTCATCGAAGGCTGGGCTCTGTACGCCGAGAGGCTGGCCAAGGAAATCGGACTCTACGACAATGATCCTCTGGGGAACCTGGGCCGGCTGCAGTATGAGGCCTATCGGGCCGCACGGCTGGTTGTGGATACCGGAATCCACGCCAGGAGATGGACTTTCCAACGGGCTGTGGATTTCATGGTGAGAAACACGGGGATGAACCGCAGCAATATGCAGGGAGAAGTGATCCGATATATTTCGACTCCGGGACAGGCCGCTGCCTATTATATCGGTTTCATGAAGATCATGGAGCTGCGCGAACGGGTCAGGGGTGTTTTGGGGAAACGTTTCGATCTCAGGGAGTTCCACGATATCCTTCTGGGAAACGGCGCCCTGCCTCTGCCGGTGCTGGAGAACGTCGTGGATGATTTCATCGCAAGCAAAAATCCACGAACTGCTCCGCCGACTGGGTGACCATCGGAAGGGGTTCGGTGTTTTTCAAAGGGTTAATCAATGATTGGCAGGTTTATATATGGACAAGCGGAACCGGTGTGAAATATAGTAAAACGAGGGTGAAAAACAGCCATGGCGAAAATCATTTTTCTTTTAATCGTTTTCCTTGTTGTCATGCTGGCCTGATAATACGGGGCGACCTGCTTGATTGAAAAACCCATTTGCATGACAATACGCGTGATGAGACGGCAGGCTGACTTACGAAATAAGTTCTGGTTCCTTCTTCTTTTATGTCTGCTCTGCCGGGGCAGCCTGCAGGGGGGAGAGACTGAAGTTGTCTGTGATCCTTCGAAGAGTCTGCTGACCAGCATGAAGTTTTGGAAGATCCATGACGGCGACAATCTGGAGTGGGCAGCCGAAGACTTCGACGACTCCGGTTGGGAAACGGTGGATCGGGATAATTTTTATCCAGAAAAAAGAGGATTGCACTGGATCAGGACTACGGTAATTATCGAAAGGGAACAGCATGAGTATCCGTTACTCCTGAGAATCGGCAGGATACAGAGTGCTTTCGAGGTGTTCTGCAATGGCGTTTTTATAGGTCGGAATGGAATCGTGGGTACGGATCCGGATAGTGAACGCCCAGGCCGGCTCCTGATGGCATTCCTGCTGGACCACTACCTGCATCCGGGGAAGAATGTAATCAGTGTCCGTTTTTCCGATTTCAAATTCATTCCTCCGGGATTTTTCTTCTACGCCTTCATCGACTCCCGCATCAACCCCAACTTCATGGCCTACAAGGGGTTGCTCACTATGGCCATCACCATCGGCATCATGCTGACGGGAGTGGTCATCGGGCTGATGTTCTTTCTGACCGGCGGCTCGTATCGGAATTATTTCTTCTATTTTCTCATGTGCAGCGCTTTTCTGTGGTCCACCGGTTTCCGTTTCGTCATGCACGTGGCCAATATATCTCTCGGAATGCTGGGGGTTTTCGAACCGATATTCATCGGCGGTTACTATGTAGCCGATATTTCCATTGTCCTTTTTTTATTGTTCACTTTCCAGTTCCGAAAAAAACGGTATCACATACTGGCTCTGATTGCCCTCAGCGTATTTTTCTACCTGGGAAGCGTTCGTGGCACCACTTTACCGTGGCTGACTCTGACAAAATTTCACCTGATCCTGATTCCATATATTCTCTCGCTGACCATCTATGCCGTCTACAAAAGGAAAAAAGGGAGTGTCATCGCGTTGATTGGTTTTATCGCTTTCACTATTCTGCGCTCCAATTTCATTTCATTATATCTTTTTTCTTTTTTTCACAGCGAGGATTTGGCGCAGCCTCTGCTGATTATCGCCTACGTGATGGTGGCCAGAAGGCAGATTCAGGAACAGGAGCAGGTGAAGCGAAGCACCGAACTGAAGGCGCAACGATTGGAATCGGAATTGCTGAAAAAGGCCATACAGCCACATTTTCTGATGAATACTCTGGCTTCCTTGCAGTCACTGTCGAAACGAAGACCGGAAAAAGCGGAGCAGATGATTCAGGCCATCGCCGATGAATACCGCCGGATCAACGAAATCATGAACATGAGTATGATTCGGATTGAGGAAGAACTGGATCTGTGCCGGACTCATCTGGAACTTATGGGCTTTCGAAGAGAAGCCCGGTATGAATTGAGAGTCGATTCCATATGTTCCGGGAGTCTGATTCCGCCATTGATCTTTCACACACTGGTGGAAAACGGTCTGACGCACGCCATGCGACCCAAGGAGGACGGACTTTTCATTTTCAACTGCCGGCGCGAAGACAGCCGCATTGTATATTCCCTGGCAAACGACGGTTCTCTGCTGATCAACAAGACCATGCTCTCCAGGGCGGAAATCGAGGAGGGCACCGGCATTCGTTACGTCAAATCCCGCCTGGAAGAAGCCTTTCCGGGAAAATGGGGGATGGAGTACGCCATGGTGGAGGGAATGTGGCGGGTGGTAATCATCATCAGGAACAGGTGAAGTATGAATGTTTTAATTGTCGAGGACGAGCCGCCCATTGCAGCGGATATCGAGGACTATGCCGCTCTATTCTGCGGCAGGGAGAAGAACAGAATCACCGTGCTGCATTCACTGGATGAAGCGCAGGAATTCCTGGGCAGGGAGAAGCTGGATCTTTTGCTGCTCGATCTGAACCTGAGCGGGAAAAACGGTTTCGATATTCTGAAGGATACCGTGGCCAGGAGGTTTCATACCATTGTCATATCCGCGTACACGGATCGGGCCATCGAGGCTTTTGAAATGGGAGTGCTCGATTTTGTGCCCAAGCCGATCAGCAAGGACAGAATGAAGTTGGCATTCGATCGTTTCTTCGGTCTCCGGAAAATTGAGGGTAAAGGAGCGAAGTATATCGTTGTCAGAAAACTGTCGCAGAACTTTATGGTCAATGTTGAAGATATCTGCTTTTTCAGGGCGGTGGGCTACCTTGTGGAGATTCACAAGAACGACGGGAAAAAGGATCTGATTGAAAAATCACTCAACTTTCTGGAACAGATTCTTCCCGATCGGTTTGTTCGCGTTCACCGGTCATATATCGTGGATATCAATCGGATCGCTTCCTATCGGAGGCTGATCACCGGAGTCTACGAAATCTCCATGAAAGACGGTACCCGGATTCCCCTCAGCGTATCGCGCCTGAAAAGCCTGTCAGGAATTTTGAACAAAGGGGGATAAATCACTTCCTGTTATGGCCGGGGACCACGGTGCCTGAGATAGTCCGAAGCTACAGATTGAATGAATGACTCAGTTTGATCATGAAGACATTGGAACCCTGAGCGGAAAACAGATTCCCGATATCCCTGCCGAAACGAAGATCTCCCGGGTTGGAATAATCGGCCCGGTTCTGGGTCCATACGAAATAGAAACTCGATCCGGGGCGGTATTCCCAGCGGAGCACAACGGTACCACGCAGGGATTTCATGTTGAAGTCAGGGTTTCTGACCGTAAAGCTTCCGGCGGTTCCCAGGGCGTCGGGATCAATGGTATAGACCCCGTCTGAATAACGGATGGTCGAATCATTCTGTCCGTACACCCTCAGCTGATTCGTGGACGGGGCACTCAGTTCTGCGAAATCGGAGTAGCGCCCCACCGAAATGAAAGGCTGGATATAGGCCTGGATACTGAGCCGGGGTGAAAAAATCCAGTTCATGCGCAGGGAACAGGAGATTTCTTTCATGTCGAGTGTCGAGAAGATGTATCGGTTTCCGTATGTGGCTGTCATCTGTTCGTCGCGGATACGGGTTACCCACTGGGTCCGTTCCAGATTTTTGGTATATGCAGGTGTCAGGGAGAGGCTGATACACGTGTTCGGTTTCCAGCTGATACCGAGGCTGACGGAATATTCATCAGATCCGTCTCGGCTGTGATTGTAAAAGCTGTCCAGCTCGTATACGATTTTCTTGCGGCTGTCGCTGCTGATACCGAAATCGTACCATTGATAAGCCGGCACTTTCATCAACGGGCCTCCGCGGGTGGCGGTATGGGAGTATTGCTCCGCGTTCTGGCTGGTCTGGAAATATACCGACCAGTAATTGAGAAAACGGATATTGGCGATGGCGATGAGCCGCTGTTCACCGATTTTGATCCCGTCGAAATTGTAATTGCGCTGGGTGAAAAGCGAAATACTCCAGTTGCGCAGGAGTTTGCCCGGGGTGTAATCCCGCCAACCGATCATGACATGGCCGTTGATGATATCGCTTCTGCCCAGGTAACCGGCATCCTGGACATCGAAACCCGGGGATACGGCCCCCAGAGCGGCGTGAAGCCTGAAATTCCCCTGCTCTTTGCTCAGTTCGACCCGACCGGACCAGCCATCGAGACTCGTGGCTGTGGGATCGAGTTCCACATGGTCGGCATCGGGTCGCTGGTAGTAGTGGGGGTATTCCTGCTGCAGGGTGAGTATCTGCTCCCGGCTTCCGTTTACACGGCTTGCAGCGAGCCATCCGCTCAGAGCCCAGACTTTCTTCTTGTCCAGGAAAGACCACCAGTCAAGTCCGGAAGCCCAGGAACTGCGACTGAGCTCCTTCTGCAGCGATGGATCGTTGAAATCGCGGAGCACCAGAGTACCCAGAAATCCCACTCCCTGCCTGCCGTTGTTGAATTCTTTCAGCGTCCGAACCACGCTGTAATGGGTCAGTGGTTCCAATTCCACCTCCCCGTTGCCGTTTCCCCGAATTGTTCCGGCGAATTCCCGGTCGGTCAAAGCGTATATGGCTCCGATTTTCCAACCTTCTCCTACGGTTCCGGTCAGCTTGGCGGCGCCGAGTATGGTGGACCATTCCGGTGAAGAATCGATCACTTCTCCGTTGCCGCTGCCCTGGGGCGGACGTCCGATGCGGCGGCTGTAGAAGAGATCGGGAGAGCTCCAGTTGGCCCCGATGTGATTGGTAGCTCCCTCGTAGCCGAAATTGGTGAAAATGTCAGAACCTTCGATAAAAAAAGATCTTTTCTCAGAATAGTATGTTTCGGCGGCGCTGAGGTTGATACTGGCCGGATCGACTTCCACCTGACCGAAATCGGGGTTGAAACTCAGGTCCAGGGTCAGGTTGCTCAGCAGACCGATCTTGGCGTCGATTCCGAAGCTGCCCGAGGCCTGGTCTTTTTCGTCGGGCTGCAAGGTTCCCTTTCCGACTGTATATGGGATGATGTTGAACAAAGATTTCGGATTGATTCCCTCGATACCGTTCATGTCGAGAAAATGGGAAACAAATCCGCCTGCGGTGCGGGGAATGAAGACGGATTCGACGGTTTCGTTCCGGCGCATCAGGACCCGACGAAAATGGACGCCCCAGACGTATTCTTCCTGATGATGATTGAAGCGAAGCTGGTTGAAGGGAATGCGCATTTCCACAGTCCACCCCAGATCATCCCGACTGGTGGCGGAGCTCCAGACGGCGTCCCAGGAATTGTCTGAAAAGGAATCATTGTAGTAAACGCAGTCCGATACGGAACCTGCCGGTGTGATCCCGAAAGCGAAACCGCTGCGTTTGTCGTGAAAAGGGTCGAGGTAGAGCCAGAACCAATCACAGTCAAGGGAGTCGTCACGTCTGCCGAGCAGCGATGATATGCTTTCCGGTTGTGAGTCGTAGAGCCGGGCGGCCAGGTAGATGGCGTCGTTGTCGTAGGCCAGCCATACCTCGGTTCTTTCGCTTGCCGGTTTTCCTTCTTCCGGTTCTCTCTGCCAGAACTGACTGTATCCGGTTCGATGCCAGGAGTTCTCGTTCAGTTGGCCGTCCACGGTCACCGGATCGACGATCCGTTCCGCTTTGATGGATACAGGAGGAGTCGCCTCAACTCCGGTGATGAATGCAAAAAAGAGAATGAAAATGGATAACGGCTTGTTTGTAGCCTGTGTAAAAAGCATTCCTGATCCTCCTGAACAAGGGCTGTTACAGCCTGGTCATTTTCTGAAAGCATCTTCTTAGACGGACAAGGCCCGATGAGGTTACGTATTGCGAATGAATATTGTTTAGAGCCTTCGCTTCATGACGGCTGATTTTTCCATGCCGGCCGTGATATAATTCATTTCATCATGCGCATTCAGATCATCGGGAAAAAAAACAGCGGCAAGACCACCTTCTGCCGCAGTCTGGCGGCTTATTTAAGGGAAAACGGACACTCGGTCTGGTTTGTCAAGCACAGTTCCATGCATCATGAAGCATCCGATCTGGATACGGACACCGGAAGAGTTCGGGTGATGGGACTGGATTTCACCCTGTTCGAATCTGCAGACCACTTTGAGCTTGTCGGTCCCATGTCCGGTGGTTGGCGTAAGACAATCCGCCTGGAAATGGAATGGGAGAACGATTTCACCATTATCGAAGGGCATCGGGATTTGAAAGGAATGAAACTGGAGATCATCGCTCCGGGTAGATTCGAGGAATCCTATTACCAGACCCAAGCGGTTCAGGGGATCGGCGGGATCATCTGTGAAGATTCCCTTCTCTGCAAACTGCCCGTTTTCAATCCTTCCGACTTTTCGGGGATCGTCCGTTTCTCCCGGGAGCAGTGGCAAAACTCAGCGGACCGTAAAGGACTGATCCGTCGCTGGATTGCCCTGCAGAAGAACCGGTTCTCCGCCGGGGACCTGCAGCTCAAGTCCGGAGAGATTTGCCGAAAAATAGAAACCGAACCTGAATACAGAAGAGCCCGAACGGTTTTCCTCTATTGGCCGATGCCGGGTGAAGCGGACTTGAGGCAACTGCTGCATGACAACAGTGAAAAGCGCTTTTACCTTCCGGTAGTCCTGGAGAACGGTCGGATGGCCTTCGGTGAATATCGGGGTCCAGAAAGTCTGGTCCGAAGCGAACTGGGGATTATGGAGCCCGGACAGACAGCGCTTTTGGAGGTAGGGGAAGCCGACCTGATCCTTGCGCCGGGTATCGCCTTCACCATTGATGGAAAAAGATTGGGAAGAGGGGGGGGATTCTACGACAGGCTGATGGAAGAACGGAAAACCAATCAAGTGGTATGGGGAGCGGCATTTGATTTTCAGCTGCTGGATGATTTGCCCATGGCCGAGCACGATTTTGCCGTAGACAGGGTCTTTGTCGGATAAATGAGTGAGCGGAACGGTTTTGTTTTCGCCGGCCTGGCCGTCCTGGCCTGGTCCACCGTGGCCGCGGCCTTCAAGATTGCCCTGCGATCCTTCTCTTCTGCATCGCTGCTTCTGGTGGTTTCCGGAGTATCGACACTGGTGTTGGGGCTGATTGTCCTGTGGAAATTCTTTTTCCGGGGATCCCGGTATCCTGCCGGGAGGATTGTGCTCTTCCGTTCCATACTGCTGGGTTTTCTGAACCCGTTCATCTACTATTTGCTCATATTCGCCGCCTACGAACGCCTGTTGGCCCAGGTGGCCCAACCCTTGAACCAGATCTGGGGCATTCTCCTGGCGGTAGTCAGCGCCTGGCGTTTCGGGCGCAGAATCTCCTACTTCCAATGGATTGGCATGGGCATCAGTTTTCTCGGTGTTCTGGTGCTGGTCACCAAAGGCAGGCTGGATTCCTTCCAAGTGGATTCTCCTCTCGGTGTCGTCCTGGCTCTTTCCAGTGCCTTTATCTGGACGGCCTACTGGCTGATGAATATGGATGATGCCTGTGATCCGATTTGGCGCCTGTTTCTGAATTGCGGCTTCGGTTTTCTGTTCACTCTGGTTTACTGTGTGGTCACCGGAGATCTGCCGCATGGGGTGGGATCTGTCGGATGGGCTGCGGCAGTGTATATCGGCTTCTTCGAAATCGGTATCACCACGGTTCTCTGGCTCATCGCTCTCCGAACCGTCAGCGACACCACCCGGATCAGCGCCCTGATCTACCTGGTGCCCTTCGTTTCCCTGATCTTCATCTCCCAGGTGGCCCAAGAGGCGATACACCTGTCCTCCGTTGTGGGACTGGTTCTGGTCATCGGCGGCCAGCTGCTGATCCAGAGAATTGGAAAGGCGGGGGAAATAAGAAATATATAAATTGAAGATTGCTTAGGCATACACATACAGAGGGGAAAAAGACTGGTTGCCAGGAAACACGGAGGATTTTCCCGTACTTGAATGCTGAATTTCATGTAGGTTAAAATGAAATCACATGGGCACCGTTCATGACGGTGCAGGGAAGGAAAGGAAATGGGAAATTGCTCTCGGCCTGGGGATACCCTGTCAGTTCATTCGGGTCGGCCGGATG
>CAYMND010000058.1:8726-10505 GCA_964391685.1 uncultured Clostridia bacterium
GGAAATTGCTCTCGGCCTGGGGATACCCTGTCAGTTCATTCGGGTCGGCCGGATGTACACCTGGGTGAAGTCGCCCTGCGCTACTTTCGGACATTCGACATGTTCAGCGAACATTGTGACGACAACCACGAACTGGCTGCCATGTATTATTTTGTATTTCCGCAAAATAAGCGAACCGTGATGTTCTTTTTCGCCTGGGGGCCGGACTGGCGTTCTGCGACCGGGAATGTCGGGACGACGAATTCGGGGTTCCCGTGGAACTTTCGCTTTCCTTCCGCCTGGGCCGGCGTTTTTCGATGGGATTGTATGTCGGCAGGACGTTCCCGTCACTGAATCACTCCGGTTACGGCGGCGGAGGAATCACTGCCTCCCTGTATCTCTGACACAAACCCATAACGAAAAATCTTGGTTGCCATCTTGGTTGCCTGGAACCTGATTTGGCTGTAATGTTTTCACTTCCGGGGCGTAATAGGAATAATAGACCGAAAACGGTCTCTCAAGGAGTTCCGGATGAGAAAAAACCATTCCTTCATCAGCTGTTCGTTCATGATCCTTCTGGTGTCCTTTGTCCACGCAAGACCTGAAAACAATACTTCACCGCTCAATCAGCTCAAAACCCTGGCCGCCGGACATGAGCCCACCCGTTTGATGATATTGGGCGTGTTCCATATTCGAGAGATGGGCGATCGGTTCCACTCTTCCATGGTGCAGTCTCTCATATCGAAACTGGAACACTTCAAGCCCGATCTCATCGCAGTGGAGGTCTTGTCCGGTGACCGTATTCATGAACTGGAACTGCGGAGTGATGCCACTGCCATCCACCAGGAACTGCTGAACGGTTTTGCTTCGGCACAACTCGAATTGGGCCATCCGGCTCAGGAGCAACTTGGCCTGGGTATGATTCAAGCCGCCAGGAAGCTGGGCGAGGAAAAATGGGGCGACGCTCCCAGGACGCTTCGCCATCGAGCACTGCTCAATCTGGCCGCTTATGAATTGCCCAGTGCTCTCCTCTGCTGGTCATATCTCCCGGCGGAAGAACGGATCGGTGACGAGTTGTTTCCGGAGGATCTGGCCGAAAAGATGAATTCTCAGTTGGCCTTGGTGAATGAAGTCCGTCAACTGGCCATACCGCTGGCCCGGGAATTGGGGCATCGACAGATTGTCGGCGTGGATGAGTTCGAGGATTCGATGTATTGTGAATTGTTGTTGAAAGCCGACGTTTTCAATCGCCGTTCACCGCTTTTCAAAGAGGTATTGAACGCTGGCGTCTACATGGAGAGCAAACGAAGGAAAGATAATGCTGTTCTGATCGGCGACCTGTTGCCCGCCTTCGCCTACCTCAATACACCCGAATATGCCTTCGGAGATGTGGGCGCCCAGTGGGGTGTTTTCCTGCGCACCCGGCTCAGGGACGAATCGGACCGTTCGCGGCTGGCTCTGTGGGAAAACCGGAACTTGAAGATTGCCGCCAACATCCGCGCCATTACATCTCGTCATCCGGGGAAGCGTGTCCTGGTTATTTACGGTGCTGCGCACAGGCCCTTTCTGGAAGCCTACCTCAGACAGTGTAGTGACATCGAGATTGTTCAGTTTCATGAACAAGTCGCAAAAAGGGATCAACTGGACTAGGTCGGCAAAGCCGGAGCATTTTCTTTCTCATCTGGAACGGTGAATGCAGTGAGATCCGGGACAAAGAAAAGGCAGCCCCCAAAGGATGGCACATTTACGCCCACCGCCAGTTGACAAAAGCTGGTGGCTGGGGTAAAATTCAGCTTCGTG
>CAYMND010000059.1:0-10444 GCA_964391685.1 uncultured Clostridia bacterium
CCGGAAGATTCGGCCTGATGTCCAGGAGTCGGGAAATGTAAGTCCCCCGGGCGCTCTGATTCAGATAATCGGATATGACGGCGATGTTGAGATCCGGAGTGACCTCTGTGATCCGCCGAAAAAGTTCCTTGCGATGGTTGCTTTCGATACCCAGGGGAGAGGAGTAGTCGATGCGCAGAACCTGTTGTTTCCGGGTATGGGAGGCACCGGCCATGATGCGGATCTTTCTGGGGGTGATGCCGCCGTTGACCCGGATCAGACCGTCGCTCCGGATTCCGGCATCGGACAGGACGGAGCAGATGACGTCCGCGGTGGAATCATCGCCGATGAATCCGGCCGGTATGACCCGGGCACCCAGACGGTGCAGATTCATGATCACGTTTCCGGCTCCGCCGAGGCCGTGGTGGCTGGATTCGAAATCGGTGACCAGTACCGGGGCTTCCCGGGAGACCCGGCCGGTGGAAGTCAGCAGATACTCGTCCAGAATCAGGTCTCCCAAAACCAGGACGGTCTGATTTCCGAAAGAGGAGAGGTGATGAAGAAGACGCTTTGTGTCCATCCCGGAATCGTAACAGACCGCAGGGAAGAGGTCAAGAAATCAAGAAAATTCATGGTCCTGATTGACTTGTCCCTGAAAAAGGTGTCTATTAATAATTCTTGTAAACAGCAATTCAGATTACCCGATAGAGAGTGAAGGGGATTGCACCAGATGGAGTTATCCACGACAGCTGAAACGGAACCTTTAAGCCGCATCCTGGAACGCAGTGGCATTTTCCTTGATGTCGCAGGTGACAATATGGAGTCGGTGGTGAGTGAAGCCCTGCTTCGGTTATCCCTGCCGGACAACGTTGATTCCCGCCGCGTGATGTCCGCCATTCTGGAAAGGGAAGCCATGGCCCCCACCGTGATCGGCGAAGGTCTGGCGATACCCCATTGCCGGCATGAAAGTCTTTCCGCATTGGCAGGACCTTTGGTTTCTCTCAATATGCCGGTCAGGCCTCTTTCCTGCTGGGGATCGCATATGCAGGTCGTGAAAGCGTTCTTTCTGGTCTTATGCCCCGATGCGACAAGTCACCTGAGGGTGCTCTCGGCCCTTTCTCCCCTGATCAGAGAAAAGGGGTTTCTGGAATTGATCAGACAGAAGCCTCCGGTATCGGAGTTTCTCGCTTTTACTCGGAAGCATGAGGAAAAATCCGTACGGAAATGATCTGGATTGTTGAGTGTATCAAGTAGATAAGGAGAAGAATGTTCACCCCCAAACTGTTCACTGAAATGAAATCGTATACCAAAGCCAAAGCGATGGGAGATCTGTTCGCCGGTATCACTGTCGGTGTCGTCGCCCTGCCGCTGGCCATGGCTTTCGCGATCGCCAGCGGTCTGCCACCCGAAAGGGGGCTGTTTACGGCGATTGTGGCCGGTTTCCTGATATCCCTTCTCGGCGGCAGCAAAGTTCAGATCGGAGGGCCAACCGGGGCATTCGTGGTCCTGGTGTCCACCATTGTGACCCAGTACGGGTACGCCGGGCTGGCTTTGTGTACCATCATTGCCGGAATTCTGCTGATTCTGTTCGGCCTGTTCCGCTTCGGCGGACTGATCAAGTTCATCCCCTTTCCGGTGACCACCGGCTTCACATCGGGTATCGCCCTGGTGATTTTCTCCACTCAGGTCAAAGACTTTCTCGGTTTGAACATGGAGTCTGTCCCTGCGGAATTTCTCGCCAAATGGCACAGTTATATCAGCCGTCTTGGAACCATCAACCCCCATGCCGCACTGCTGGGGGTGCTGACCGTAGTTCTGATCCTGCTGATGAGGCGTTTCTGGCCGAAGCTTCCCGGCATGCTGATCGCCATGCTGGCAGTGACCCTGTTGTCCATGATTCTCAAACTCAACGTCGAGACCATCGGCAGCCGTTTCGGTGAACTGCCCCGGACATTGCCGGCTCCGTCGTTCCCATCCCTGTCGTTGTCCCAGATCGGCGGCCTTTTCGGACCGGCTTTCACCATTGCCCTGCTGGCAGCCATCGAATCCCTGCTTTCCGCCACTGTCGCCGACGGCATGATCGGCGGCCGGCACCGTCCCAACATCGAGCTTATTGCCCAGGGAGTGGCCAATATCGGCAGCATCGTATTCGGCGGGATTCCGGCAACCGGGGCCATCGCCAGGACCGCCACCAACGTCAAGAGTGGCGGCAGGACTCCGGTCGCCGGGATGATTCACGCCTTCGTTCTGGCGTTGCTGCTGCTTCTTTTCGCTCCGATGGCCAAGATGATCCCGTTGGCCGCACTGGCCGGCATCCTGATGGTGGTCAGCTACAACATGAGTGAGATCCACCACTTCAAAGCCATCCTGCGTGGGCTGAGAAGCGATGCATTTGTGCTGGTCCTGACCTTTCTGCTCACGGTCCTGGTCGATCTCACCGTTGCGGTTCAGGTGGGAATCGTGCTGGCTTCGCTGCTGTTCATCCGGCGTATGGCCGAGATCACCAATGTATCGATGATAACCCGGGAACTTCGGGGTGACGAGGAGATCATCGACGACCCGAACGCCCTGTCTCTGCGTCAGGTGCCGCCTTATGTGGAGGTGTTCGAGGTCAACGGGGCCTTTTTCTTCGGCATGATCGACCGGTTCCAGAACTCGTTGCGCTCGGTGGAAAAACAGCCGAAGGTATTGATCGTCAGAACCCGGAACGTCCTGGCAGTGGACGCATCGGCCATCCAGGCACTGCGGGAGCTCAACAAAAAATGCCGGAAAGAGAAGACGGCCCTCATTTTCAGTGGTGTCCATTCCCAGCCGCTGATCGCCTTTGAGCGGACCGGTTTTCTGGAAGAGGTGGGCAACGAAAACCTTTGCGCCAATATCGATGCCGCACTGGCCCGGGCCGTGGAAATCATGGAGCGTGAAAAGGCAGACATTCCGGCTTGACTCTTGTGCTCTGTTGTGGGAAAAGTACGTTCTGGAGGCAGAAGATGAAGTTGTTGATCGATGCGGCAGGCGGAATCGCCGGTGACATGATCAGTGCGGCCCTGTTGGCCCTGGGAGCCGATGAAGAGCGGGTCTTCGAGGCCATGGAGACGGTGGGCGGCAGCCTGGGCCAAGTGAATGTGGCTCTCGAAACTCTGCCTGACGGAGTCAGGCGGTTGCGGATCCATCTGGAAAACAACGATCATCATCTGGCGGCTTCGCAGGCCCGGAACATACTCGGAGAGGGGTTTGAGCGCCTGGTTGTTCCGGATCGATATCGGGAGTGCGGCATGCGAGCCCTGGAGATTCTCATCGAAGCGGAAGCCGAGGCCCACAGCCTGATCCCCGGCATGGACGAGCAAATCCACCGGCACCGGCACACCCACGGGATCCATCATCACCATGACGAATCTCATCATCGCCATGATGAGACCTTCCTCCATGAGGCTCAGGACATTGTTCTGGACATATGCGGGGTTATGACCGCCCTGTGGAGTCTGGATCTCGCACCGCAGATCGAACTGATCGGGCCGGTCGCCGTCGGGGGCGGCACTGTGAGCTTCTCCCACGGCGTGCTGCCGGTTCCGGCTCCGGCGGTCAGAATCATTCTCGAGAAATACACCATTCCCTGGAATTTCGGTCCGATCGAACAGGAATTGTGCACCCCTACCGGTGCGGCCCTGCTGGCGGCCATGAACGCCCGGAAAACGCGCGGGGAACCCGATTTGGATGAAGTCGAGACCGGTCGGTCCCGGGGGACGAGGCCATACGATGTCCCTCCTCTGACGGTCTATCGGCGGCGGGGTTTCGTGCCGACATTCAACGGCTGCTGAGGAGTCGCTCGGTACCGCTTGAAGAGTAGGAGGTTGTCGGGAATGAAGGAAAAAATCGAGAACGCCGTGAAAGGCATTCAGATGGAGAAGGACAGGGAGAGAGAACCCCATTACCGGTTTCTGCTGTCCGTGGCCCAAAATAATCCCGAACTACTGATGGAGTACTGGGACGTGTTCGCTCGGATGCTGAAGAAGCCGGATGTTTCCAATCCCTACTGCGCCATTCACCTGATTGCCGAGCTGGTTCGGGCCGACGACCGGGACCGATTCTGTGAGATTTTCGATGATTTCTACGCTCTGCTCAATCACGAGAGTCCGGTGGTGTCCCCCCATGTGGCCGCCAAATCGGGGAAGATCCTCCGGGCCAAACCTCAATTGGAAGACCGGATCGTGCCGCTGCTGCTTGCCGTGGACAAGACGAGCCGCTGTCGGCATCTTGAATTGCAGAAGGCCTATGTGATCGAGGCTTTCTCAGAAGCCTTCGAAGTTCTCAGACAGAAAGATCGGATCATCGGTTTTGTTCGGGATCAACTCGGCAGTGAAAGCCAGAAGACGAGGAAAGCCGCCAGGGCGTTCCTGAAAGACAAAGGGCTTTGACGCCGGACGATCGGTTCAGATAGCAACTCTTTCTTTATCCACCTGTTTTCTCGTCCTCTTCAATTATTCTGACTCCCTCGGTCCAATCGGCGTATACCTGCCAGTAGGTGATCTTTCCATCTTTCACTCTGGCTCTCCAGGCAGCCGGCATCTCGATTCGATTCTCCGGTACGAGCCCGCGGCGGCCGTTAAATGTGCCGAAGGCCCTTCCGAAGGCGGCAACCAGATCTCCGTCACTCAGAATCGTGTCAATCGTAACGCAATAGTCCGGAAACATTCCGAAGTAGTCCTTCCAACCGGCGATCATGGTTTCAAGGCCCTGGCAGTGGGTGTCTCGTGAATCCACGAACAGATGATCTTCGCTCATCAGTTTTTCCATTTCAGCCGGGTTTTGCCGGTTGATGGCTTCGACGAAAGCCAGTACGACATCTCGGGCGTTTTGATTCATTTTCCTGACTCCTTTTTTACTCTGCCAAGGTTCGGATGCATGAAATCAATCCGCTTGGTAGAGATGAACGTCTCTTTGCGGGAAGGGGATGCAGATGCCTTCGGCGTCGAATCGTTTTTTGATGGTTTCCTGGAGGGAGAAGTACACATCCCAGTATTCGGTGGTTTTTACCCACGGCCGTACCGCCAGGTTCACGCTGCTGTCCGCCAGTTCCAGAACACCGATGACCGGTGCGGGATCCTTCAGTATGCGTTCATCTCCGGTCAGAATGTCCTCCAGTGTTTTCTTCACCTTGTCGATATCGTCGCCGTAGCTGACCCCGGCGACGATATCCACCCGCCGGATTTCCTTGGCTGTATAGTTGACGATGTTGTCGCCGGTCATTTTGGAGTTGGGTGCGATGATCTTCTTGTTGTCAGGCGTCTTCAACTCGGTGGTGAAGATACCGATGGCCTCCACGGTCCCCGATACGCCACCGCCTTCGATGTAGTCACCCACCTTGAAGGGTTTGAAGATGATCATCAGGACACCGGCGGCGAAGTTGGAAAGTGAGCCCTGAAGCGCCAGGCCGACAGCCAGACCGGCGGCACCCAGTATGGCCACAAAGGAGGCCGTCTGCACTCCGAGTTGTCCCAGGGCGGCGATGATGACGAAGGTCAGAACGGCGAAATAGCAAAGGCTGGATACGAATTTGACCAGTGTGTCATCAATTTTTCCCTTCGAAAGAAGCTTTTGGATCAGTTTACGGATCCATTTGGCGATCATGCGGCCGATGATGAAGATGGCCAGGGCGGCGATGACCTTGATCCCGTAGAACGCGATCCATTCCTGCAATTTGGATACCAGTTGTTCCATGTTTCCCCTCCTCGTTCAAACCGTATCAGTCGGACGAATCGCTTCAAGTCTTCATGAAATAGATAGCTTGATCGGGAAAATATGTCATCATATTTGGATTCTTTTTGAAAAAATAGAAGACGGAATGCCTATTGTGGTTTTGAGGAGACGGTTTCCTTGGAGCCGCTTAAAACTGCTCCGGTGATTATCTAAAACGGGAAACGGCGACTTTATATGTTCGGACTTCGTTAAGAAAATTCCTTATGATGCTTCACGTTGAGCGCCTTCCATTTGAGCAGTGGCTGGGATTGTATGCGTTGCGGGATCTCTGGGGGACAGTCCCTTTTTTTATGATTCGGTTATTTCTTCGCTTTTGAAAAGAGAAGGTGGGCGGTGACCGGAAAATGGTCGGAGGGGGTGCGGCCGTTCCTTTCGGTTCGGATGATGCGGGCATCGAGGACCGTCGCATTACCGTCGACGAAGATGTAATCGATTTTTTCTCCGTCGGATGGCTCGATACCGAAGCCGTTGAAGGTGCCGACCTTCTTTTCGTCCGGATGGAGGACACGAAAGGAATCGCGCAGCAAAAAGGGATTGTCACCCGCGTTTCCGGTCAGGAGCAGAACGGCCGGGTTGGTCTCGCCGGCGTTGAAATCTCCGCACAGGATGACGGGGGCCTTGAACGGGCGTTTCATAATTTTACGAAGAATCAGGCGGACTCCCTGCTCTCTGGAGTGCTGGGAAACGTGGTCCAGGTGGGTGTTGAAGACGGAAAGGGATTCTCCGGAATCGGTGTCGTGAAACAGAGCCCAGCTGCAGATGCGGACGCAGGCGTTGCCCCAGGTGACGGAGGGCTTCTCCGGGGTGTCGGAAAGCCAGAAGGTGCCCGATTCAATGACCCGGAACCGTTTGTGGCGGAAGAGAATCGCCGAATATTCACCGCTGGTGCCGCCGTCCCGCCCCTCGCCCAGCCAGGAGTATTCCGGCAGGGCGGAGGTGATCTCTTCCAGCTGGAAATGCATGGCCTCCTGCACGCCGACGATGTCCGGCGCGGTCCGTTGAATGACATCGAAGAGCATCTCCCTGCGCTGGTTCCAGTGGTTATCGCCGTCGGGGGCGTCGCCGTGGCGGATGTTGAAGGTCATCACCGTGACTTCAGAATCTCTGACAGCGTTGGTTGAAAAATGAGAAAAGGTTTGAAAAGATAGCATCGCAAGCATGACCATAACGAACAGGGTGGTTTTCATGATTTCCTGATATGGATTCATAATGGTCCCTGAATCCGGTGTTTGTCAAGATCGCAGTTGGTGGGAAATGAATGATTTCGATATGTCTGCATCATTTCAGAACGGTCCGAGTTCATGGCCAATGTATATTTGTTTTGTACTTCATTGATTATGAAAGAATACGAAAGTGTAACACTGGTTTTCAGTTGTGTGGCGTATTTTATATTATGGTATAATAATCAATTGAAGCGTAGGCTTCACCATAATGGACAGAGGGAGGTTGTGACCATGGCCAAACGAAAAATGAAATATCATGTAAAAACTCATAAAAAAAGCAATCAGCCGGAAAGCATCCCCTCTGACAACTATCTGAAGAACGGGAAAGCCCATTGCCCGGAATGCGGCAAGAGCGCCATCAAACTGGTTTCCCACTACTTCGCCAACCCGCCGGGGCCGTTTCCGCCCAACCAGGCCGAGGACCGCTACCTCAAGCTGGAACTGCGCTGTACCGCCTGTCAGGCCGCTTTTGCCGAAATCAATGAAAAACACTACCAGTCCAGTACCGACAGCGAAGGCAAAAAGAACGGAATCCAATTCGAAGAGATCAAACGCTGTCCTTTCTGCGGAGGGGAGAATCTGTTGTTCGACAGTGCGGCCATTCATTTCGAAGGAAACGACAGGTATTCCCAGAAGGTTTTCTGCGTGGACTGCAAACAGCATCATCTGGAGTGGTCCGTGTACTCGTTCCTGTCCCTAGAAACGTGGGATGGGATCGATCATTACGAAAAACTCCACGAGAATTTGAAAAAACGCCAGGAACAGTTGGCCATCCAGCTGCACAATCGGGGGCAGGCGCTGCATACATCCGATGCCTACCGACTCAATCAGCAGCTCATTGACCGCATTCGGGAAACCCGGCTCGAGAATCCGCCGCAGTACGATATCCTTCCGGACCGGTTTTGAATTCTGCAGGCCGCCAGAGAGAGTCAGCCGGTTCCCAGTGGTAATCTGCGGATATTCGGATCTTCGATGAATTCCTGTATCACAGTGGCGTGTTTCATCAGGAAGGAACTGCTGGAGTTACTCAGATCGAAATCCTGCAGTGCACGGATCAAGAGGGCGGAGGTCTCTTCGATGGTGTCGAGACGGTCAACATTGCGGTCCTGTGATGTTTCCCCCGGGGCGTCGCTCAGGCGTTCGAGCAGTCCGGCCAGTTGAGGACCCGGGGTGTCGAGCTCCAGCAAACCGCGATGCATCCATTTGTAGAACGGTTTGTACCGCTTCAGGAGAAGATAGGCCAACGAACAGGCGGCATGGATGAATCGGGCAAGCGCATGGTTGGCGGCTACGGGATCCTTGCGCTGCAGGGATCGGGGAAAATTGTACTGACCGTCCTGGGCCATGCTGTAACATCGGGCGGCGATCTTTTTCAGACGGATGTCTTCCGGATAGTAATCCAGTAAATGGTTTCGGAAATCGGAAAAAGCCCCCAACGGATCGTAAAAAACTTTGCCGTTGGTACAGACGGCCAGGTACTCCTCGGGCAGTTTCAGCCATTCCGAATTGCTTCCGGGCAGAGTCTCACGGTTGATGAACCGTTTGAAAAAGGAAGAGATCGGGAACACTCCACGGCGACGGGATGAATCTTCCAGGCTGGCGCATGGAATCTGTCCGGATTTGCGCCGGATCAGTTCTTCATACGCGTTGTGCATTCGCAGACCGATGCGGTCAAAGTCATCCTCTTCCAGCCAGAGGCAAAATCCGGTATTCCAGTCGTGATCCCGGGACAGATCATCGTCGTAACCGAAACATTCCGAACCTTCACCCACCAGGCCTGCGGCGATGAGTTCCTGGTAATCAGGAAAATCATGCCGCAGCATGGGCAGGCCTTCCTGGAAAAAGAAATTTTCATTGAATTCCATTCCGTTCATTTTTCTTCAGTATCCACCCGCCTTGCTCTTCCGTTACTTTTTTTCTGATATGTACTTCTGTTCCACTTCTTCGAGAGATTTGTACCCCATCCGGCGGAACAGGTTGCGGTAGCGGAGTTCGGGAAGATTGAGATTCCGAACCTGAGCTTCCTGGATATCGCCCCAGAGTCGTTCCAGGGTCTCGTCGGAATAGGTTTCGAGTTCGCAGATGAGGTAGTTGCGGAAACTGTTGTCGTTTCCCTGGATGGTGTGCGGAAAGCGATGGCGAAGTTCTTTCATCCAGGCGCATTCAATTTCGGCGATCTGGTAGATTCTGGGATTGTCTTTTAACTGAGGGATCTGGCCCTCCATACGGGCGTATTTTTCGGTTACCAGATTGCGCTCCTGTTCCACAGCCACCTGCAGATCCTCGAGGTATGAGGTCAATGTGGCCGGAGTCAATACGCTGTGGTGCATCCAACGCATGATTTTGAAGGTGTCGGGCCGTTCCTGGCAGGCCTTTCCCTCACCGGGCAGGGCGTTAACCGACTGGAACATCTGCAATTCCAGATCTACGATGGCATCGATGATGGCCCATTTGTCTTCTTGGGTCTGGTTCATTTGGACTCCTTCTTTTGATCGAGGCGGCCGGCTTCGCGTGGGATTCGAAGCCGGCCTGTTTATGATTCGGCGGGAATCGATGAATATCTTGTGTAGCTCAATATTTCAGCAGAAGTTCGAAGCGGAACCAGTTGTATTCGTCGGCTCCGTCCATGTAGAAACTTCCGGGCCAGAAATGCTCCCATACGAAATGACCGCTGAGATGCTTGCTGATATTGTAGTTCATCCGGGAGACCAGCAGTTTGCCCCGGCTGTCGCCATCGCCCTTGAGCGCGGCGAAAGAACCGGCAGTGGACCCTTCTTCCGGTGCGCCGAGAAAATAGAGGTTGGAGTAGGCGTTGATGTCCTTGCTGATGACCGCCTTCACTCCGAGGAAAATGGCGCTCATGTTGGTCCAGTAGGCCACGCCGTTTTCACGGATGAGTGTATAGATGTAAGATTCGCTCCATTTCGGCCAACGGCTCCATAGCGGATCCCAGCCTTCAACCTTTTCGGTTTCCGGGTCATCGCCGCTCAGGTAGATGCCGCCCAGAGTGATGGTGCGGAAATAGGGGATGTTTTCTCCGAGCGAGTAATCCAGATGGAAGTGGCCGCCGAAGGCGTTCCGATCGGCATCACCCCGGGTCCCGCTCTGAAAGGCGCCTTCCGCTGTCAGAGAGAGATCCTTGACGATGGGATACTTGATCTGGGCACCGAAGGTGTTGATGCCGGATTCCAGGGGATAGACGTCGTTGGCTTCGGTATCCTTACGGAAGAAGTAGGCATGAAGGCCCAATTTCCGGATCTTTCCCTGGTAATAGAGACCGATGCCGGTGTTGGCCTGGTCGTCGAGAGCCTGATCGTCGTCACTGATGACCGGCAGCCAGGTGTCGGTCAAGGGCATGTAGGAGACGAATGCCGTCAGACTGTGATTCTTGTTGAAGGCGTAATCCGCCCTCACGGCGTTGAAATAGGCGGAACGGGATCCGGTCTGGGGCTGGGCGTCCAGGCAGACGAAGCCTTCACCGAGCATGA
>CAYMND010000060.1:0-10362 GCA_964391685.1 uncultured Clostridia bacterium
GGGGGGAGATGCGGGTATTTCTCGAAGTCAGGCAGAAGAACGCAGAGGCGGTCTCTTTTTACGAGGCATTCGGTTTCAACTGTATCGGTATTCGCAAGTCCTATTACCGTAATCCTGTGGAAGATGCCCTCGTCTATCGATACAGCATCCCAGGAGAAAGGTGATCCGCACTGCGGATCTGTTCGTCCAACTGATTGCGCAGCCGACCCCAGTCGTCGAGAGAAAAGGTGTGGAACGCTTCCACAACCTGAGGATCGAACTGCTGACCCGAAAATTTTTTCAATTCAGAGGATACCGCGTCCAGGGGCAAAGCCTTGCGGTACGGACGGTCGGAAGTCATGGCGTCCATGGTGTCGGCCACGGCGAATATTCGGGAACCGATGGGTATTTCCTCTTCTTTCAATCCGGAGGGGTAGCCGTTGCCGTTGAAGTTTTCGTGATGATGGAGCACCATGATCGATGCCTCTTCGAGAAATTCGATGCGGTTCAGAATCTCGTAACCGATTTTCGGATGCTGCTTCATGATCACCCATTCATCGGTGGTCAGCTTTCCCGGTTTGCGCAGGATGGCGTCGGGAATGCCGATCTTCCCGATGTCGTGCAGAAGGGCTCCGTATTCGAGCACCTTGCTGATGTTGGGGTCTGTGATGCCCATCAGACGTGCAATCTTGAGGGTATAGTGAACCACACGCATTGAATGTCCCTGGGTTTCCTCGTCCCGGGTATCCAGGGCGGTGACCAGGGCACGCAGGGTGAATGTGTACGTGTTGTCGAGCTTCTCCAAGGCGTCCTGAAGTTCCTGTGTCCGTTCGGCCACCTTGTTTTCCAGCTCTTTCTGGTAGGCTTTGTTTTCCAGAACCAGACGGCGCTTTTCCAGTGCCTTGTGGGTGATCATGGCAACTTCGTTGAGCTTGAACGGTTTGGAAACGTAATCGTAGGCGCCATTGGACATGGCGGTGATGGCCGATTCAATGTCCTTGACCGCTGAAATCATGATGACGACGACATCCTCGTCCTGGGCCTTGATCTCGGCAAGGAGTTCAAGGCCTGATTTTCCCGGCATACGGATGTCTGACATGATCAGGGAAACGTTTCCCAGCTGTTGAAACAAGTTCATGGCTTCGAAGGCGTTTGATGCCGTGTGGCATCGGTAGCCCTCGTCATCCAGAAAGTCCTTCAGCAGTTCCCGGATGTCGCTTTCATCATCAACGATAAGTATAACGCCGTTATCCATCGCTCATACGATAGCATAAGGAAAACGGTTACACAACTAAAAAAAGTTTCAGATTCCGGCTAGCCGCTTAAGCTCTTCCACCTTGTCGGTCTGTTCCCAGGGGAAACTGTCGCGACCGAAATGACCGTAGGCTGCGGTTTTCTGGTAGATGGGCCGTTTGAGCTGCAGGACCCTGAGAATGTCCGCCGGTTTGGTGGGAAAGACCTTTCGGATCAGCTCGACCAGCTTCTCTTCGGACAGCTTGCCGGTACCGAAACAGTTGACGTTGATCGAGACCGGTTCGGCGACTCCGATGGCGTAGGCCAGCTGAACCTCACAGGTGTCGGCCAGTCCGGCGGCCACCAGGTTCTTGGCGATGTAGCGGGAGGCGTAAGCGCCGGAACGGTCCACCTTGGAGGGATCTTTTCCGGAGAAGGCGCCGCCGCCGTGACGGCCCATGCCGCCGTAGGTGTCGACGATGATTTTACGGCCGGTCAGTCCTGCGTCGGCGTAGGGACCGCCGAAGACGAAGATACCGGTTGGGTTGACGTAAAACTTGCAGTCTGGGTGCAGCCAACTGCCGCAGACGGGCTTGATGACCTTTTCGATGATGTCTTTCTCGATGCGGTCGTGGGAAACACCTTCGTCGTGCTGGTTGGAGATGACGACGGCTGTGATGTCCACCGGTTTGCCATCGATATATTCCACTGTGACCTGCGATTTTCCATCGGGCCCCAAGTAAGGGATGGTGCCGTCTTTTCGGACTTCGGAAAGTTTCATGGTCAGCTTGTGGGCCATGTCGATGGGCAGAGGCATGTAGTTTTCGGTTTCGTTGGTGGCGTAGCCGAACATCATCCCCTGGTCGCCGGCACCCTGCTCATGATCCTTGGCCTCGCTGACGCCTACGGAGATGTCCGGAGATTGTTCCTCAATGTGAACCATGACGGCGCATGTGTCGCATTCAATTCCATAAGAAGACCTGGTGTAGCCGATCTGGCGCAGAGTTTCGCGGACGATCTTGGGAATGTTCACGTAACCCTTGGTCGTCAGCTCGCCGGCCACGACGACGACGCCGGTCTTGGTCAGAGATTCGACGGCGACTCGGGAGTCCGGGTCCTGTTCGAGGCAGGCGTCGAGAATGGCGTCGGAAACCTGGTCGCATATTTTGTCCGGATGTCCTTCCGTAACCGATTCCGAAGTAAACAGATATCTACCTTTGATCATGGTACCTCCCTATGATTCACAATTCGCGATAACAAGCGATAGTAACAGAATTGAAGGCGCTTGTCAATTTAAGGGAGCGAATGATCGCTCCCTTGTAATCTGCATCAGATGCGGATTGCGGGGGCTTGTCACTCCTGGCCCAGATAGAGTTTGTAGGCTTCCTCCACGTTCTTGTCCTAAACGGTGATGGAGGTGATGGCGTTGGCCAGTCGGATTGCCTCGTCAAGCGGTTTCTGGTGGATGTTGCGCCCGGTGGCGTTGCCGCAGGCTCCGGAAATGTTGATCTGGTCGTGAAGCTGCTGCAGGAAGGCCTTGGGGTCGATACTGGATCCGCCGGCACAGATGACCTTGGTCTTTCCTGCGGCCAGAGTCGCTTGTTTGAAGATTTCGGCCGAGGATTCGCCGGACTTCTTGGGGTAGTTGACCTTGACGAAGTCGGAGCCCAGGCAGGCGGCAACTCCGGTGGCACCGGCAATGAGGTTCGGGCACTTCTCGTCCTTGACGGCCTTGCCTCGGGGGTAGATCCATAGGACGGAGATCAGTCCATGCTGGTGCGCCTTGTGGATGGCTTGCGCCGCTTCGCGGATCATCAGGTGTTCGAATTCGCTGCCCAGGTAAATGGTGTAGCCGAAGCCTAGAATGTTCAGTCCGGAACGGTTCTTGAATTCGATGACCTGTTCGATGTCGATGTGCTGCAACGATATGGGATCCCGCTGGGCGGTGGGAATGAGGTGAGTCTTGGAGTTGAGTTTGACCAGGTAGGGAATCTCGGGATAATCGACGCCGTACATGGAGATGAGCCCCATCTGGGCGGCGAAGACGCCGATTTCGGCCTGATCGGCGATCTTGAACAGGTGTTCGGGATCGGCGTCGTCGTCAGCGATTTTCTCGCCGAAGAAGTCGTCATTGAGATGCTCCACCTTCTGGTCTCCGGCGAAGAGCATCAGCCGACCCGATCCGAGAGTGATTTCTTCCAGGTTGTTCAAGTATTCATTGATGCTGTTGTTGGGCACGTCAGCGGGAATGTAAATTTGTTCTTCCATATCTAACCTCCTGAGGTTTTCCTTTACTCTTTGAAGTGTAGCCCAAATTTGATCGCCTTTCAACAAGGATTTTATCCCACGGAGAGTTTGTCAGGACCGTTTTGAGTAAAACTCATTTTTTCCCGGAGAATTTTTAAGGAACAATAAGTGAAATTTCGGAAAACCCCTTTTAACGGGCGGCAGACCGATTCATCATCTGTTTCATCTGTGGTTTGTTCTCTATTGAGAGTCAGATCAGGAGGGAGACTCAGAGGCCGAATTCAGTGAGCAGAGCATCGATGGTGTCCTGCTGGTGACTCATGTTTTCGGGATCTGATATCTGTCGGATTTCGTTGATGAACCCGCTGTCGGCCTTGGTGATCTTGTCCTTCAGTTTGAGCAGGAGCAGTACCTTCATCAGGTTATCGTAAACTTCTCCCAGCCGCTTGAGAATCTTTTCCAGCTGTTGGCGATTGATGTCCTCGAACTCCAGGGATGTCATGATGGTGAACGCTTTGTTCTGGAGGGCGCCGAGGCTTTCTTCGAGTTGCTTGAATTCGCCGCGGTTCTCCTCGGAGTCTAATCGCTGGCTCAGGGTTTCCACGGTGGCAGAAATCACCGTGGCGTCGTCGATGATACCTTCTGCGCTGTCCATAACCCGCATGACCCCCTCTTCAGTGGACTTTCGGATATGCTTGAGTCGGTCGGAAATGCGCTGGACGTCGTTGGAATCGCTTTCGATGAAGAAGCCGACGGACTGGAGACTGTCGATGATCTCCTTGAAATTGGCCGCCAGAACCTCGGCCTCGTGTTCAATAGAGCTCAGGTCAATTTCCTGGTATCGCCCCTCCTTGAGGGCTTGAGAAAGCTCGGTGAGTCGCTCGACCAGCCAGTCTTTGTTGCTTTGATTCACTTTACCGATCCGTTTGGTTTAACGCCTTGTTCTGCTCATAAGTACGTTTCTTGTTCTCATACATGGCCGCATCTGCTGTTTTCAACAGGTCTGCGAACCCTGTTGCCTCGGAACAGGATCCCCCGAGGCTGAACCGAAGGGGTATTGCTTGCCCATCGAAGTTGATATTGTGATTTTGCTGGATTTCGGCAAGCATGTCAACCATGATCTGCATTTGGTTGGACGGGCAGTTGGAGAGGAGGACGACGAATTCATCTCCGCCGAAGCGAAACAACCCATCGTACACGCTCAGGTTGTCCCGGATCAGACGGGCGGTTTCCTGTATCAGCGCGTCACCGGCCTGATGGCCGATCTTGTCGTTAACGGGCTTGAGTCCGTTGATGTCGATGAGAATCAGTGACAGGGGTTGACCGAATCGTTTGCTGAGGTCGATCTCCTCGGTCATCTTTTTCTCAAAATAGTATCGGTTGGATACTCCTGTCAAGGCATCGGTCTGAGCCAGCTCTTCCAGGCGGCTCGCCAGCTTGAGATTTTCGAGATATGAAATGACTTGACTGAAGAAAAGATCCATAATCGTGGGCTCAGGCTCGTTGTCCGGCGAATCCAGATAGATGGCGCCGTAGCGCTTTTCCTGGGATTTCATTTCCAGCATGCGGTAGCCTTCGGGAGACGAACCTCCGATGGAATCCAGAATGATCTTTTTTTCTCCTTCCAGGAAGAGATCTTCGAAAACAGCGTGCTCGATCTTGCCAAATTCGTTGAACAGTACGATGGCCCCTCGCTTATACAGGTAGAAGGGCTTCAGTGAGTCCATGAGCAGGGAGAGAACGGAGTCCAGATCTCGAGTGCGGGCAATTTCGATGTTGATTTTTGAAAGGGACCTCAGGATGGCGTTCTGTTCTGCAATGCGGCGGTTGGCTTCTCGCAGGGTCTGCTGTTGGCCCTTGATCTCCTGGATGAGGTGGATTTCCCGGGTGGTTTCACGAAAGAAGAGCAGAACCTTGTCCTCAATCCACTGTGCTTCGGCCGTGATCTTTCTGTCATCCTGTACAAACAGCTTCTTGGCAATCGAACTTCCCGAGAGGAGCTTCTGGTGGGGGCATCCTTCACAGGGAGCGATGCGTTTGACATAGTTGTAGCATTTTTGCAGATTGGCCCGCTGGGGGATATGGAACAGTTTCTTCAGGGTGCGGTTGATCAGAAGGACGTTGAAATCGGTATCGGTGATCATCATCCCGAATGGAAGTTCTCCCGTGATGATGTCGGTGTACAAAGCGTTTTCCCGGCTCTGGGCCTCCAGCTTTTTCCTGAGCTGAGTGAGGAGGACTGTTTCGAAGGAGATGTTCTTCAAGAGAATCAGCTGGCCGGTGTCGGCTACCCTGAGACGCAGCAGTTCCCAATGGCTGTCTCCAACCCGGACAATCTGGCGGTGCTCGCTGCGGCTGATGATCATGGCTTCCAGGTCATCCAGAGTGTGAATGTCTGGAAGGAGAAGAGTGAAGATCTGATTGCATATCGTAAAGGAAGTATCCTTGTCCGGAGAAAAGGCCAAGGCGTATTCATTTTCAAACAGATCGGTCAAGTTCAGCGGGAGGTCAGCGATGGTTTCCGTCTCCAATGCCATAAGATATTTTAGTGCAGAAACTACCATCGTTCAACTCATGTCAGAGAGGTAAGTCAGGAGGAATCGCAGATTGCAGAGTTGAGCGCCGGAATAAAATCCCCCTTCGCCACTTTGTGTGATCTGTTTTTATAAACAGATAAACCGCAAAACTAGAACCGGTAGCTGACGGTGAGACAGGGAATGATCATCGAGGCCTCGTAGGTTCCCGGCCAATACACCGTCTCCGCTTCGGATAGCATTGACTCCCCGATGATGGGTATGACAATGGCCGCGTCAATGACGAGGTTCTTCAGGGTCAGGCAGCCGCCGATACCGATACTCTGCCCGTCCAGTGAGAAGAACATGGGATGACGATTCTTCTCTGGGGTGGCTGAAGGCTCGGTGGCAAATCCGGCTCGCAATGCCAGGGTGTCGCTGACCAGGTACTCGGCACCGAACCGGATGCTGGTGGTGGATTCCCAGTTCAGTTCCAGGTCATGGCTGCCGAAGAGATCGACCCATTCACTGTTCTCGAATCGTCCATCCAGAGTGCTCAGGTCGGACCAGTTACTCATCAGAATGCTGGCGGCGAATTTCAGTTTTTCGGAAAACTGGTAGGTGAGACCGGCGGACAGGCGGCTGGGGCCACTGAAAGGACGAGTGATGGCGGATGTGCCGCTCAAGCCGATCAGGGCGGCACTGGGCATCGAAGCGTCTCCGGCCAGTTCCCAATTGGCGGCGCTGGTGTAGGAAACCCCGGCGGAGAGCTGTGGGGTCATCTGGAAGCGCAGACCGACAGTGACGGTGGCGGCGCTGTCGCTAAGGGCTTCCTCATACTGTCCGGTACCGAACGGCAGGGCGTAGCCGAAGTTCAGCTTGTCCATGTTCAGGGACAACCCCAGGGCGAACTTTTCCGAAAAGATGTAGGCAGCGGATACGGAAAGCCTCTGCAGCTTCAGGCTGCTCTGCCAGGTGAAAACGTTGCCGGACAGGGCTGACAGCTTTTCTCCGGGCCAGTCGAGACTGTAGTCGGTGGGGGTGGAATAGAGCAGGCCGACAACCAGTTTGCGGGTCACGGGGTACCCCGCGGCCAGGAAGACGGAGGTGGCGTTGTTGGAGGGAGAATCGAATGATAATTCCGGAGAGGAAAGGGTCAGAGTGGAAGAACTGCTGGGCCACAGGGCGCCTAGAGTGGCGGCTCCCCGGTTGAGCAGGGCCAATGCTGCGGGGTTGGACAACATCGATTCGGGACTGCCGTCTCCGCTCATGTCGGCGGCAGCCATACCCAAAGAGCGGGGACCGAACAGGAAATGATCCGGGCCGAAGCTGGAAGAAAGTGTCAGGCTGCTCAGCAGCAGAATGGCGCAGGTAAGGGTGTGACGCTTCATGTTTCCTCCGGTAGTCTGGGAGTTTTGGAAAAGGTATTATAGCACAAGAGGTAAACGAGGGGGAAAGGTCTGAATTGATTGACAAATTCGACTTCTTCTGTTATCTCATGCCTGAGCGTGGCGCTTGTGGCCTCCGCTGATCTGGAGAAGAAAATGAGCAAAAAAACCGTATGTCTTATCATCCGCGACGGTTGGGGGCGCGGCCGGGAAACGGATTCCAACGCCATCTTCATGGCCAGGACGCCCAACGCCGACCACTATGAGTCCGCCTGCCCGACCATCCTGGTGAAGACCTCCGGTCTCGATGTCGGTCTGCCTGCCGGCACCATGGGTAACAGTGAGGTCGGACATCTGAACATCGGTGCCGGCCGCATTGTGTACCAGAGCCTGACCCGTATAGACAAGGAGATTGAAGAGGGTTCCTTCTGGCGGAATCCCGCTCTGACAAAGGCGGTTTCCATGGCTGTCGAACGGGGCAGTACGGTTCATCTGATGGGGCTGATCCAGGACGAGGGGGTGCATGCTACCAGCCGGCATGCGGCGGCCATTCTGGAAATGTGCGCCCGAGCCGGGCTCAGGAAGGTCCTGGTCCATGCCATCACCGACGGCCGGGACACGCCTCCGCGATCGGCTCACTCTCATCTGCAGTGGCTGCAAAACGAAATCGACCGCATCGGGGTGGGGCGCATCGCGACTCTGGTGGGGCGGTATTACGCTATGGATCGTGACCAGCGCTGGGACCGCACCGAACTGGCCTATCGCATGCTTATGTACGGCGAGGGACAGCCTGTGGACGACTGGAGGGAAGGAGTCGAGTCGGCTTATGCCGCCGGTGAGGGAGACGAGTTCATCCGTCCGCGGCGGATCGATTTCGACGGAATGAGAGACGATGATGTTTTCATTTTCTTCAATTTCCGTTTCGACCGGACCCGGCAGCTGACCCGGGCTCTGGCGGAACCCGACTTCTCCACTTTCCCGGTCAAGCGGCATCGGCTTCACATCGTGGCCATGACCCACTATTACGACAACGGCCATTTCGTCGAAGCATTTCCGGAAATCAGCTATCGGAATATCCTTGGCGAGGCGATCTCCGAAGCCGGTTTGACCCAGCTGCGTTGTGCCGAAACAGAGAAGTACGCTCACGTCACCTTTTTCTTCAACGCCTTGCGCAACGACCCTTTTCCCGGGGAGGAGAGGGTGCTGGTGGACAGCCCCAAGGTGGCCACCTATGATCTCAAGCCGGAGATGAGCGCCTTGGGGGTCTGCGACCGCCTGCTCGATGCCGTCCAGGAAAACAGATACGACCTGATCGTCTGCAACTTCGCCAACTGTGACATGGTCGGGCACACCGGGGTGTTCGAGGCCGTTGTCAGGGCGGTGGAGACCGTGGACACTTGTGTTGGGCGAGTGGTGGATGCCGTACTGAAACGGGGCGGGGTGGTTCTCCTGACCGCCGACCACGGGAACGCTGAAGAGACGAAGCTGCCGGACGGCAGCCCCATGACCGCTCATACACTGAATCCCGTGCCGTTCTCGTTGATCGGAGCCGGTGAAGATGTGAAATTGCTCGATGAAGGCCGCCTGTCCGATATTGCGCCGACCATTCTCGACCTGCTGGGCGTCTCCCGTCCCCCGGAGATGAGCGGGCAGTCCCTGTTGTGCCGAGGAGGGTGAGATGGCTGTTAAGATTGAAAAGCTGGTGGTCGGTCCCCTCGAAGTCAATTGCTACCTTCTCTCTACCCAGGGTGGGCCGGAAGCCCTACTGGTGGACCCGGGGGACGAGGCCTCCAGGATACTGGCACGCATCTCGGTACTGGGACTTGAGATTTCAGCGGTTTTGCTGACCCACGGTCACATTGACCACTGGGCCGCCTTGCCGGATCTGCAAAAGAAGTTTCAGGCGCCGATTTTCCTGCACCAGGACGATCATTTTCTTCTGGAACACCGGGTGAATCGGGATTTGGCAGCCATGACGGGGTGGGAATGTGTCAGTCTTCCGGTCAGTCCTCTTCTTGCGGGGCCGGTGTCAATGGCCGGGATTGATTTCGAGATCATCCATACACCAGGCCATTCCCCGGGCTCGGTGGTTATTCGCGTGGACGAACTGCTCTTGACCGGTGATACACTCTTCGCCGGTGGAATCGGTCGCAGCGATTTACCCGGCGGGAACGGGAAACTGCTTTTCGAATCCCTGCAGCAGCTAAGAAAAATGCCGGCGGTGACACGGATTTTCCCGGGCCATGGTGAAGAAAGTGATCTGTCCCGAGAGGCCCGGTTCAACCCGTACTGGTGAGTGGATCATGGGCAAGGCGGAGGGTCTGAAGTCCTGGATCGAACGATACATTGTCTTCGTAGCCCTGGAAAAGGGGCTTTCCGATAACACTGTCACCTCCTATCGTCAGGGGTTGACTTTTTTTGCCGAATTTTTGTTGGAGAAGGGGCTGGAAGCAGATCAGATCTCAGAAGAGGTGCTGTTGAACTTCCTCAGTTCCCAGAGCCGAATGGGACTCAGCGTTTCCAGTCAGTCCCACCGGTTGTCGGTGATCAAGAATTTTCTTTCCTACCTGGTTTTCGAGGGGGCCCTGCTCCACAATCCCGCCAACTTGATCGACTTCCCCAAAAAATGGTTTGTTCTGCCGAAATACCTGTCGGTGGATGAGGTGATCGTTTTGCTGGAAACTCCGGATGTCGGTACCCGGGCCGGAGTCCGGGACCGGGCCATTCTGGAGACTCTGTACGCCAGCGGACTGCGCATTTCTGAGCTGATCTCTCTCTCTCCCGACAATCTTCATCGACGGGAGGAGTATCTCCGGGTCATCGGTAAAGGGGGAAAGGAACGCATCGTACCGGTAGGCGCCAAGGCATTGGAATGGATACACCGGTATCAGACCGAGGTCCGACCCTGCTGGGACAAGAAGAAGGCACAGGAGATATTTCTCAACCAGCGGGGGCTCAGGCTGACCCGGCAGGGGATTTGGAAACTGATTCGGCGTTACGGT
>CAYMND010000061.1:0-10359 GCA_964391685.1 uncultured Clostridia bacterium
CCATGGATCAGCAACGCCGTATCCTCGTCCACACCAAATCCCATGCGGATTCCCGACTGAACATCCGGCTGCTGCAGCATGACCAGCAAGCGCCCGAGCCTTCCCCTCTTGATAAAATGCTGATCGACAACCACTCCGGGCCAGAAACCCAGCCCGCGCCCCCATTTCACCCGATCCGCTTCATCCTCGGTCAATGACCCCAGACTGGACCCTTCCAGAATCATCGGATCGGACATCATGGCTGCCCCCGCACTGGTACCGGCAATCACTGCCCCGTTTTCATACAGTTTTCGCACTGTTGTCAGAACCGGACTGTCCTTTCCCGATTCATCCAGCAGTGTTTTCTGATATCGAATCTGGTCGCCACCAGAGAAGTAGATCAGGTTGCAATCCGAAAAGGCTACGGCCAAATCGGCGGAGAAACCGTTTGCCTTCCATCCCGACTCATCGCAATCCGCAGTTTCCGGATCATCGACCATAGCAATTGGCAATAAACGAATCTGCTGCGGTTTCACTCCGTACAGCTCAAAATCGGCAACGATATCCCTGAATGTGCCAACTGGCTGTATACTGCCTGCGGCAATCACTGCGATTTTCACCTGTTCAACACCTCCGGCCAATCTGATCATCTCCCGATATACCTCGGCATTGTCCGATTTCTGAGCACCGCCGATAATACACAAGGCGCCTTTTGGCACGGATGCCGGCATGAAAACCGCCCCCCATACCAACAGCAGAACAAACCAACCCAGCCGAACTCTTTTCATCATGTCCTCACTATACTTCATTCTCTTTTGCTTGACCGTATCTTTCACATCAAAAACTAAAATGGCCCCCAATTCATCAGAACCGGGGGAATCAACAGAACGAATCCCAGAACGAGCAAGCCGATCATCAGCGGAAGAAACCATCGGGCCCAGCGCTCCCAGGGGATTTTGGCCATTCCCAGGACGCCCATGGTAACCGCCGAAGTCGGTAGAATGGGATTGATCAGTTCGCACAACTGAAAGGCCAGCACCGTCGTTTGACGAGTGACTCCCACCAGATCGCTCAGTGGCGCCATAACCGGCATGGTCAACGCAGCCTGGGCCGTTCCCGAATGGATGAAGAAGTTAATGACCGATTGGATCAACAGCATGCTCTGAGCCACCAGCCATCGAGGCAACAGCACGATACCGTTCGATGCGTAATGCAGCAACGTATCCAGAATCATCCCCTGCTGGGCGATGATGAGCAGCGAACGACCGCAGGCGATGATCAGGGCCACATGGATCATATCCCGGGCTCCCTCTACGAAAGATTGAGCGATTTCTCCGGCTTTGCGCCCACCCAACAGCCCCCCGACGAGGCCGATGGCCAGGAACACCGCCGCAATCGGTTTAATGTACCACTGAAAAAGCAGTACCCCGGCAACCAATACGATAATACCGGCCAGAAAAACAAACAACACGATCCAATGCCGCCAGCTGAAGCCGTCATCACCATCTCCGGTCTGCTCCATACCGGCCAGTCTTTGGCAGTCGATATCGTACACCGGACTTCTGCTTGGGTCCGCTTTGATCCGTCTGGCGTACAGCATGACGAAAACGATCATCGTCCCCGTACTGACCACCCAGGCCAGCAAGCGGTAAGCAAGCCCCGAATAAATGGGAAGACCTGCAAGGCCCTGAGCCACCCCGACCGTAAACGGATTGAAAAATGCCGCCCCAAATCCGGCCGCCGCACCCAGAAAAGGAATGGCCACCCCCACGATGGAATCGTACCCCAAAGAAATCGCCAGAGGAATAAAAACCAGAACGAATGGGATCACTTCCTCGCACATGCCGAAAATCGCTCCGGCCAGAGAAAAGACGATCATCAGTACCGGAATCAGAAATTTCTGAATCCTAGGCTTATCAGTAAAAAATCTGGTTAGTCCACGGATGGCCCGATCGATTGCCTGGGTCGAGGCAATCACGGCAAACGCCCCTCCGATGATGAAGAGAAACACAATAATCAAAGCCCCATCCAAAAATCCTTCAATGGGCGCTTCCAAAATGACCGCCGGATTCAACCACTGCTTGTCCATGGCCGTATACGACCCGGGGATCGTGATCGACCGGGTTACGCCATCCAGTTCAACATCCCTGCGGGTGAAGGTGCCGGAAGGGACAATCAGGGTTGCCAGATAGGTAACAATCACCAAAGTGTAGATCAGAACCAATGTGTGAGGAAGGCGAATGGATTTATCTCTCTTTTTCATGCCCGACATTTTACTACCCATATTTACAACATTCAAGTAGGTAAATATTTTTCCAATTCATATCGAAACCATTAAACAGCCTATAATTAATGTTAATCTCCCTTTTTCAAAGTAAATTTATTTACTTTCTTGACTTTTGTAATTTTTTGTCCTAGTATTTTCTTGCCATGTTGAATGCGCTGACTTCGGAGGCTTGATTGATATTGCTGAAGAACGGAACCGTATACGGTCCGACCTATCTGGGTCAGACAGATTTGCTGATCGCCGGGAGCCGAATCGCACGACTCTCCAGCGGGCTGAACATCCCAAGCGCTTCATTGGATGAAACCATAAATCTTGAAGGGAAATGGGTCTTCCCCGGATTGATCGACTCTCATGTTCATTTTGCCGGCGCCGGGGGTGAAGGAGGGCCGATAACCCGAACGGAAGGCATCGGCGCAGAGCAATTGTACCATGCCGGAATCACCACCGTCGTCGGTTGTCTGGGCACTGACGGTTTCACCCGATCCGTCGAGTCGGTTCTCATGAAAACCAAAAAACTCAGGGCCAAGGGATTGTCCGCCTGGATGTACACCGGATCGTATCAGGTCCCGCCCCCCACTCTGACCGGCTCGATATCCCGTGATATCGCCCTGTTCGAAGAAATTATCGGCGTGGGTGAAATCGCCCTGGCCGACCACCGGTCTTCAATGCCGACGCTGCACGATTTCATCTCCGTCCTGCAGCAGGCGCGTTTGGGTGGCATGATCGGCGGCAAATGCGGCATCACCAACATTCATATCGGTGATTACGGCGAACCCTTCGCCTATCTCGAGCAAGCGATCCAGATTCCCGGGATTTATCCCGACCAGATGCTGCCCACCCACTGCAACCGGACACGCTCCGTATTCGACTGCAGCAAGCGCTACGCCACTCGGGGCAACATCGATCTGACCACCAGTTCCTATCCGTACTTTCCGGATTCTGAAATCAAACCATCCGCAGCATTCCAGGAGCTTCTGAATGACGGAATTTCCGCAGACGTCATCACCCTTTCTTCCGATGCCGGAGGTTCCCTGCCCCGTTTCGACCGGAAAGGCTGTTTCATCGGCATGGATGAAGGGGATCCAGTTTCCCTTTTCAATGAGCTGATCGATATGATCCAATTGAATCCAATTGACCCGGCTTGGGTTGAAAAAGCCCTCTCGACTGTCACCCGCAACGTGGCAACACGCCTCAAGCTAAATGGAATAGGCTGCATCATGGAAGGTTGTCGGGCCGACATGCTTGTTTTGGATCAGGGAATGAACCTTACGATGCTTTTCTGCAATGGTATCATAAAGATGAGGGATGGCCGGTTACAGGAAAAGCCGACTGTCTCCATTGAGGAATAAACGGAGGTTAACACAATGAAAAGGAGCGCCATTTTACCGTTGCTTCTCGTCCTGCTCACCGGCCTGATTGCAGCTCAGGTACGGACAGGAAACATCATGGGCCAGATCGTCCTGGAGGATGGGAGCATCATCCCCGGCGTGACCGTCACCCTCACATCGCCTCAAACCGGAAAACAGGTGGCTGTCAGTTCGGAAAACGGCAACTACCGGTTTCTCTCCCTCCCGCCGGGCAATGAGTACGAACTGGTTTTTGAGCTCGAGGGCTTCAAGCGTGTCACCCGCAAAGACATCCGAGTGACCGTGGGAGACAACATCACCATCAACGCCATAATGACTCCCGGCAATGTCTCCGAGGAAGTCCAGGTTACCGCAAAACCACCGGTAATCGATACCCGTAAAACCACCGCCTCAGTCAACATCAGTCAGGAGACACTGAAATCTCTTCCAACGGCCAGAGATCCCTGGTCTATCCTGGAAATGGTTCCCGGAATGATGATGGACCGCCAAAACGTCGGGGGCAACGAATCCGGACAGCAATCCTATTTTTCATCTCGTGGTGAAGGCCGGTCCAATTCGCAATGGAACGTGGACGGTGTCGATGTCACCGACCCGACCGCCCCCGGTTCTTCCGGATTGTACTATGACTTCGACATGTTCGATGAAATGCAGATTCAGACTGCCGCCAACGATGTCACCGCCATGACCGGCGGTGTGAACATCAACTTTGTCACCAAACGGGGCTCAAATCAGTTCCACGGCGGAGGTCACCTGTTCTGGACCGGTGATGCCTTTCAAAGCGACAATCTTCCGGAATCAATGGAAATGAAAGATCTTTCCGGAAACCTGATTGACCACAATACGGACTACGGTTTCAACCTCGGCGGGCCGATCGTACAGAATAAAGTCTGGTTCTGGGGTTCATACGGTGTTCAGGACATCAACCTGGTGGACACCATCGGCGACCCTGACGCTACCCTGCTCAAGACAATCAATGGAAAATTGAACTTTCATATTGGAAAGCACCGTATCGAGCTCTACGGCGTCTACAACGATAAAATCAAAGAAGGCCGTAAACGCTACGCTCTCGACCGCTATGAAGCATCACGAAAGCAGACCGGACCTTCTTTCATCTTCAAAGCCCAGGACGAAATTTCCCTGAGCAGCAACACGATGTTATCCGTAAAACTCTCCTATACACCAATGGGCTATAAACTCGAACCCTACGGTGGCAGGGATGTTCCTTGCTATGAGGAGTACGGTGAATACCGATGGAATACCGGTGTATGGTACGAAAATGAGACCGAATCATATGCAGCAAGCATCCAGCTCGACCACTTCGCTGAAAAAATCCTGGGCGGTGATCACGAGATTAAATTTGGAATTGATTACCGTGACTCCACTTCATCCTCCGACTCCCAGTTCGGCAACGGTCTGCAGGCGGTCACATGGGACGGTGAAGGGTATTTCGTCCGGGTTTGGCGGGAAGTGAAATTCAAATATTTTTCCAAGCGGCTTTCAGCCTTTTTACAGGACACCTTCAACATCAAAAACATCACCCTGCTACTGGGGCTGCGTTACGACCGCCAGACCATCGGCTCCAAAGACACCGTCATTCCCGGTACTACTCTTTCCGAATTCAGCAATATCGGCGGCATTGACTACAACTGGGCGGAAACGACTCAGAAAGGTGTCGATTTCCCATCTCCTTTCAATTTTCTGTCACCTCGCATCGGCATGACCTGGGACCTCAAGAAAAACGGACGGGATGTAATAAAGGCCAACTGGGCAATTTACGGTTCCGTACTGGATTCCGGTTATCTGAGCAACTTCTGGGTTGACAGTTACCACACATTCGACTGGTACGACAACGGAGACCTCGTCATACAGGCCAACGAACTGGAGTTCTACCGGACCAGGGACAACCTGGCAACGCTGAACAGTATCGACCCGTCCCTCTACTTCTCGGACAACCTGAAACCCGAGAAAGACATGGAGTTCCTTCTTGGTTACGAGAAAGAGCTCTTCGAAGACTCAAAGATCGGCGTCAACCTTATTTATCGGCACCAGTACGATCTGAACTGGGAAGTTCCCTACGTCTGGGACGGCGATACGCTTCGCCTGATCCAGGCCTCGGACTGGAGCCGGTATCAAGTGGAGGTCAACGGGAAAACATATTATTACTTTGACACCTACGATGCGGACGTTTACGACTCAGGCGTCAGCCAACTGCAGAGACGTCCCGATTATTCCATTGATTATAAAGCCCTTGAGCTCACATTCCGTAAAAATTATTCACACAACTGGATGCTGAGCCTGGCCCTCACCCTGCAGGACACCACCGTCAACTACGATTCGAGAGCATCGTACATCGATCCCACCAACTTCGAGCCCTACAGTTATTTCAATGGACAGTCCGGACCGCATTCCCTGGATGATTACGTCATGAATTCCCGCTGGATGTTTAAAGTGAACTGGATGAACCGTTTGCCCTGGGATTTTCATTTCTCAGGGAAAGTGATTGCTCGGGAAGGATACATCTTCCCCAAAATCGCCACCCTGGTCGATGAAGATTGGCGCTGGTGGGACGACGAGAGACCGGTACTCCTTCTTGAAGATTTCGGAGACAACCGGTATCCAGCTTTCTTCCAGCTGGACCTGAGACTGGACAAGACCTTCGATCTGAAAAAATACGGAAGAATCACCCTGTCTGTCGAAGGATTCAACATCACCAACAGCAGCGTTGCACTGAGAACCAATAACGATCTCAGTTACAGTGACTACAATCTCAACTACGTCATTCTCAATCCCAGGATATTCCGTTTGGGCTTGAGATACGAATTCTAGAGCAACCCCCTCTTCAACGGCGCGGTGTTCCGTTCCGGTCGCCGCGCCGGCTTCTCTTCAGCTCAAGAAATAGAAACGTTTCAGAATTTTTTCCGCCTGCCGCAGAGATTCCGTCAGACTCTCTTTTTTCTTCAGGGCGATTTCGGTCGCCACCGCATTGATCAGAACGGTGTAAGCCGATATCGAAGTGATGAACAGAATGTTTTCCCGGGGAATGGCCACCACGGTGGACACATACTCCGAAATGGGAGAAAATTCGTTGTCCGATATGGCGATTACATCCAGCTCTCTCTCTCTGGCCAGCTGGGCATATTCGATGGTCACTTTAGAATAGGGAAAAAATGAAAGCATGATGATCAGATCCCGTTCGGTGACCAGAAGAATCTTCTCTTCCACCGGCATGTCCCCTTCATCCAGAACATGCGTCTCCTTGGCCACCTGATTGAACACGTACCGGGTGAAACTGGCCAATACCGACGAAATCCCCGCACCGAAGATGAACACCCGATCCGCGTTTTCCACTTTATGCAGCAGGTTGATGAAGGTCTGCTCACTGATTTGGGAAAGCAGTTTGTTGATGTTCTTGACATCCTGTCGGGCGACCTTCTTCAGGCTCTTTTTGCCGCTGAGGTCGGCTTCCACCTGAAAAAAGTGATCCACGGGATTGAAGGCCGCCTTGAGCTCATCCTTGATCTTGTCCTTGAAATCGTAGAATCCCTTGAAGCCGAATCGGCGGGTGAATCTTGAAACCGAAGCCGTACTGAGCCCGGTCTCCAGTGCGATATCGGTAATGGCCATCAGTGGAATTTCCGACCAGTGGCCGATAAGAAAAGAAGCCAGCTTTTTCTGGAGCCGGGAATAGTCCCCGAGGCCGTTTTCGATCTGCTTTTTCAAACTCTTCAGACTTTCCGGAGCCATCAAATCACTCCTTTTGCATGGTTCCATGGTGTCAGGAAACGCCTGCGTTGTCAAGCCTGACGGTGGAAACTGCGAAGCCGGACTCTATTCACTCCGCCCTGAGGAAATCGCCGTCAACGATCAACAATTTGCAGCCGGTTTTCGTCGACGAACGGTGGGAGCTGACATCGTCGGAGGCGATGTAACTCATTCCGGCTTTCAGCAGGCTCCTCTCTCCGTTGTCCAGCTCACTGGTGAACTCACCCTCCAGGCAGTGGACGATATGGCCTTTCCGGCACCAGTGATCGGCCAGGTATCCCGGACCGTATTCAACGATCCGAACCCTCAGGCCGGGGAATTGGATTGTATGCCACAGGGCCGTGCCGCTGAAGCCGGCATGCTCGCTGGGAGCGATGGCTTTCCAGTCGATCACCTGATAGGGTATCAATTCCTTGTTCACTCTTCACCTCGCATCATGATGAATTCAAAATGTATCTGGATTGTAAAAGAAAACACTCCATTGTTCTCATTTATATTCCGTTTTTTCTAATTCTCTAAATAATGTACTTACCCCTTGCATAACTGGAAAGCAGATCAGACATTGAAAAATTTCCAGTCCAATATTCGGACGGTTCTCCCCTTGCGATGGATGATCCCCTGGTCGGACAACTGCTTGAACACCCGGGAGAGCGCCGGTCGGGTCACGGCGAACAGGTCACTCAACTCGGTCACGGAAACAGGCAGGTTCAACCGGTCCGAATCCTGGTTCCGGTGGAGTTCCCGTATGTATATGATCAATTTCTCGGTTATGGTTTTGCTCGACAGGTACATCAACCGCCTGGACAGGAATTGGGCCCGGTTGCTGACCAGAGCGAGAAAACCCTCGAGGATTTTCTGGTCTTTTGCAAAAAGGTTCAGCACATCCTTTCTGGGCAATGCCAGGACCACGACTTCGGAGAGGGCTTCGATATCCACCGGATATCGGGGTTTGGAAGCGAAAAGAAACGCCTGAGCAATCAGTCGGGGCGCCTCGATGAATTCCACGGTCACCTTTTTCCCCTCGGGATCGATCATGCTCCCGGATAAAGTCCCGTCAATCAGGATCAGCAGTTCGCTGCACGGATCGTCCTGCCGGCGGATGATTGTCCCCCGTCTGTGCTGCAGCAAACGGTATTGCGTTTCCTTCAACAAAGAGATCAGAATTTCCCCGTTCAGATGGGAAAACAGTGACAGCCTCAGCAGTTTTTTGGCATGCCATTTCTCCAGGATCATGGACTTTCCTTCCAGTGTCCTCATCATACTCTACTCCCGCCCCAGGCACAATTTATCAGTTGAAAATTGGAAACAGCGAATACAAATAATGGAGTATTGCGTTCACTGCAGAGACTCACAGAGGATACAATGTCAGGCAAAGCCCAGCATCTGAGAAAATTCGTTGCCCCGGAAATCATCTTCGGCAACGGATCAAGGCTTCTATGCGGGGAATACTGTTCCAAGCTGTCATTACAGAAACCGATGATCGTCAGCGATCCCGGAGTGGTCGATTCCGGCTGGACCCGCCAGATCGAAGCGGACTTCATCCAGTCGGGAATCGATTACATCACCTACAGTGATGTAACGCCGAATCCCAAAGACCGGGAAGTGACCGCCGGCACCGAGCGGTTCATCGAAGCCGGCTGCGATTCCATCATCGCCGTCGGCGGCGGCAGCCCCATGGACTGCGCCAAGGGAATCGGCATCGTTGCCACCAACGGGGGGAACATACTGGACTACGAAGGGGTGGACAAAATCACCGATCCCCTTCCTCCGATGCTGTTCATTCCCACCACCGCAGGGACATCCGCCGATGTTTCCCAGTTCAGCATCATCAACAATATTGATGAAAAGGTCAAAATCGCCATCATCAGCAAGGTCATCATTCCGGACATCGCCCTGATCGACCCGGAGACCACACGGACCATGTCCCCTTATCTGACCGCATGCACCGGCATGGACGCCCTGGTTCACGCGGTGGAAGCCTTCGTTTCCACCGCCAGTTCGAGAATTACCGATGTCCATGCCCTGGAAGCCATCCGCCTTCTGGGGATGCACCTGCCCAGGGTTCTGGATGATCCGGACAACATGGAAATCAGAGAGAGCATCATGCTGGCCAGCATGGAAGCCGGCCTGGCCTTCTCCAACGCCATTCTGGGAGCAGTTCACGCCATGGCCCACAGCCTCGGCGGTTTTCTCGACCTGCCCCATGGGGAATGCAACTCGCTGCTTCTGGAGCATGTGACCGCATTCAACTTCCCGGCCGCCCCGGAACGCTTTATAAAGATCGCCGATACATTGGGAATCGATATCCGGAATCAAACGGAACCGGAAATCAACAACCGTTTGTTTCATTATTTTCACCGTTTGCGAAACGACCTGGGCATCACCAAAACCCTGGCCGATACAAACGTACGAAAGCAGGACATACCGGATCTGGCGAAAAAGGCGTTTCACGATGCCTGCCTGTTGACCAATCCCCGCAAGGCCACCCAGCGGGACATTGAAACCCTCTTCGAAGAAGCACTTTGAGACCGGAAAACAACGACCAGGACACCTTTTCAAGGCTGATCGGCCTCGGAGAAAAATCCATCAAGAAAAGTTATTACCCGCAACTTCAGAAAAAGATCGAGGAACTGGAAAAGAGTGAGAGGCGGTACCGACTCCTGGCCGACAACATTTCCGATGTTATCTGGATCCTGGACCTTGATCTCACATACCAATACGTCAGCGCATCCATCGAACGACTCTCCGGTTTCCGACCGGATGAACTGAAAGAAAAGCCCTTCACCTTCCTGCTGCACCCGGAATCAGCCGAGCGGTTCTCCAGCCGAATCCGCCAACTGCTCGAGCAGGAGTCGTTTCAAAACGGTACCCCTCACGAAATTGAACTTCAACTTCGCCACCGGGACAGTTCTCTGCGCTGGATCGAAATCAGCATATCCCTGTCCCATGACCAGATCGCAGCCG
>CAYMND010000062.1:0-10269 GCA_964391685.1 uncultured Clostridia bacterium
ATATCCGCTTCATTCAGCAGATGCTGGGCCACTCCCGCCTCGAATCCACCCAGATATACACCCAGGGTCTATCAAGGCCCTGCAGGAAGTTCATGCCCGAACCCATCCGGGGATATCAAAGGAATAAGCTTTATCGTCTATGCACATATGCAATGAAAAAAATGTAAAGAAGCTTATTGACAAGGCTTTTTCAAAGTGAGGTTAATGGTGTTTTCTAGATGAAATTTTGTCTTGTTAATATTTGTGGATCGAATTAAAATTATCCTGAAAAATAATTTAATGAATGGGGGTAATTTTGAATTCAGGCAAAAAATTCGCTTTGATTGCTTTAAAAGTACGTAGTTCTATAAGAGAGGATCTTAGTTTTAATCTATCTGGTTTTCCGCTAAAAGTTTTATTTCAATCCCCATTTTTGTTTGATGATTTTTGGAAAAGCCAATTAGGTGAATTTAAGTCAAAGGAGTTTTCTGAATCGAATTTATTTTTATTGATAGAAAAAGAATCACAGCAATTGAGTATTTTAGATCATGAAAACGAAATTCTAAAAAAGATTCTAGACCGATTTTACCAATCAATTTTTTTTATATTACCACAAATAAAAATTCATCAGGATGGGATTCTCCTTTCTGGATCCATCTCTCAGGAGAATATTGATATTCGTACAGTAAACGAAATAAAAGTTCCTAATAATCGTAGTGGTATCCCATACATGAATTTAGAAAGCAAACACTTTTTAGCATCATCTAATGTTTTTCAAACTCAAACATTTTTATGGCAAGATAGTCCAAAAGGAAGTTATTCCAGAATTAAAAAGGGATATAGGGCATATATTAGGGCCATGAATGAATTTGATGCGGATGAGAAATTTCATCATTTCGTCCGTTCTGTTGAAGCTTTACTGTTTCTTGATAAGGGTGAAGGCGCATCTAAATTTTCTGAAAGAGTAAGTAAAATCGTTAATGAAAAATCTCGTTTTTTTGAAATTATTTATGAATTACGGAATCAAGTTGAACACATGAATGATTTGGGAGAGTATTTGGTCCGTGAAGGGTACACATCACAAGAAGAAAAGGATTCATTTTTATTGGATTGTATGGTCAAAATCATGCGGATAGCTAGCTTCTGTTATTGTGAAATTTTGAAAAAGGAAGAAAATCTAAGTTTCTTTGAATCAGACTCCAAGATAAAAGAATTTTGGCAGAACTCTGATCTAATAAAAACTATTTGGAATGAGAAGCTCTCATTTGAATAACATTGAGCATCAAAGTAGAATAACTAGAAGGTTTAAGGTAAAAACGAATGAGTAATAAACCCGATAAAAAAGAGAATTCACAAATTATTATTTATCAGTCCGAGTCAGGAGAAACCAAGCTTGATGTCCGCCTGAAAGATGAAACTGTTTGGTTGACTCAAAAGGATATGGCCGACCTTTTTCAGACCACGAAGCAGAATGTCGGTCAGCATTTAAAAAATATCTTTGAAGAAAAGGAACTGGATGAACATTCAGTTGTAAAGAAATTCTTTACAACTGCCTCCGATAACAAGAGATATCAGGCCTTTTACTATAATCTGGATGCCATCATTTCTGTCGGCTATCGGATTCAATCCCATGTGGCGACACGATTCAGGCAATGGGCAACTGTGCATATCCGGGAATATATTGTCAAAGGATTTTTATTGGATGATGAACGTTTGAAAAATCCTGATTTGCCATTTGATTACTTCGATGAACTCCTGAAACGAATTCAGGATATACGGACCTCCGAAAAGAGATTCTACCGTAAAATTACCGACATATACGCCACCAGCGTAGATTATGATCCGACTTTGGATATCAGTATCAATTTCTTCAAAACCGTCCAGAATAAGATGCACTGGGCCATCACAGGGCAGACTGCCGCTGAGATTATCAAAACCAGAGCCAATGCAGAACTCCCCAATATGGGATTGACCAGTTTCAGAGGCGTGAAGCCCAGAAAACAGGATATAACTATAGCCAAGAACTATCTGACCGAAACAGAATTATCTGCATTGAACAATCTGGTTGAACAGTATCTGGTATTTGCAGAGGGGCAGGCCCAGAGAAGAATTCCCATGACCATGAAGGATTGGATTGTGAAGCTAGACGGCTTTTTGACTCTTAATGATAGAGAGATCCTGGATCATGCTGGAAAGGTCTCTCATGAGCTTGCGATAGAGAGCGCAGAGCATGAGTATGACAAGTTCAATAAGGCCAGAATAGATAAAGAAGCATTGGCGGATGGCGACTTTGAACGGGTGATAAAATCGCTGCCATCAAAGAAAAAGGGGCAGGAGTAAAAGGCGTGGATAGTATCATGGAACGACCGGGGGAACTGTGATTTGCAGGAAAGACAAATGAACGATCACAGGAGGTCAATATTTCAGTTCAGTTGGGTCATAATGATGGCCAGTCTGATTTGGATTCATTCCAGTACGATCCGAGTCTGCTGTACCAGTATGTCTTTCTGTTATTCCAATTCAATGGAGGTACGATTACAGAAATTTTTAAAACTGCATTAGGGGGTTATGACCTGGCTGTCGTATCCGGCGCTTTGCCAGAGTGCCCGGAAAGCCCGATTGCACCCCACTTCCGTGCCCGCGCCTACGACTCCTTTATGGGCCGTTTCCTGCAAACCGATCCGATGATCTGGAAATTTTGATTTGAGGGATGTACAAGCCGTTCCCTTTTTTTTAGATCTGAACTGAAGGAAGTATCCATTTTAATATTGGAACTTTTTCACTCGGAGAGCAGAACCTGGTCGATTTCGTTCCAGTCGATGGTGTCGAGACCGAAACGCATCAGGTAGGCCGGAATGCGACGACTCAGGTCCAGCATGAGGTTGAAGGCCCGGGAGCAGAGCTTCAGCGGCAAGGGGCGGTGGTAGTAGGGATATTCGGTCCACAGGTACTTCATGACCGCCAGGGGGGACAGGGGAGTCAGGGAGAAACGGTCCGACTGCTCCAGAAAGAAGAGCGCTCCCACCGGAGCCTGACCGCTGGCCTGGAAAGTCCGTCCCCAGAAGGTCCCGAAAGCCCGGCACTGCCCTTCGATTCGGCGCAGGATCACCTGATCGTCACAGAGGATGCTCCCTTCGCTGGAGGATTGGGCCACAGTGGTCTTGCCGGCGCCGTCGTGACCCAGAAAAACCGCCGCCCGGTTCTTTCGGACTACGCATGAACTGTGGAGAATGATGCCGTCGAAGGCCACCAGAAACGGGGCGAAGAGGCGTTCGCCCAGGTAGGCGAACAAGGTACCGGACGGAACATCCGGCAGATGGTAGACGTCCAGAGACAGGTGATGAAAATCCAGGACGCTCAAATGGGTGTCCAGGAGTTCGAGACTGACGGTTTCGGATACCGGAACTGCTTCGTGCAGGCGTTTCCGCACCTTTTCCAGGCCGAGAAAAGGGGAGTCCCAGTTTCCGTTGATACAGCGCAGATGATGGGAAAAACCGGCGATTTCCGATCGGATCTTCTCCGGCCAGGGGCCGTTGGGAGGAGGTTGGGGATGAAACCGGAAACAGAGGTCGGGTGGCCCAATACAGCGTTCGAACCCCAAGACCTTTTCCCGCTGGGGCATGCTGTCTGCGGGGGCCTCGATTCCCAGCCTGATCTGTCCCATGCGATAGCAAGCCCTGAAGTCCACGACGGCTGAAAACTCCTCTGATTTTCCTCAGGCCCTGGAACCGACCGTGCAGTGGTACGGGCGGTCGCCGGCGGCACAGCTCTGGGTGTAGACGCCATGTCCTCCTCGACAGCTGAAGGCTGCATAGTGGCCTTGCCGACAGTTTTGGGAGGCCAGAGCCCCGTTGCCAACGCTGCACTGATCCACGGGGCTGTTGCCGGTGTTGCAGTAGCCGGGGCCGGTTCCGGTGTAACAGGTTCCCCGGGTGTCCAGCTGCTGCCCGTTCACCGCAGTCTGGGACAAGTCGATTGCCAGTGGCGCCTCGTAAACCTTTTTGCTTTTTTTCTGTTTCTTCATACTGTCCTGATCACAATGTCGAGTTGTCGCAACCATTTTTCTGATGAGAATAATTTACATAAATAATGATACAATACATTTCGGAAAATCAGTAGACTCTGATAAGAAATTTTCGATTGTATAACCTGAAGAAAAGTTTGAAATCAGAGGTTCACCTGACCCCCGTGTTATAATCCGGACGGAGTGCCCATGAAACAGGAAAGAAGCAGAACTGTGCGGGTGTTTGCGCCGGCCACTGTGTCCAACGTGGTCTGCGGATACGACATTTTCGGTTTCGCTTTGTCCGAGCCGGGGGATGAGGTACAGGCCTGGCTGGTGGATGAAGCGGGCGTGTTCATCGAAGCCGTTCACGGTGATGGTGGCCGTCTCCCCCTGGAGGCGGAATGGAACACCGCAGGAGTGGCGGTGTCCCGAATGCTTGAAAAAGCCGGTGCTTCGCAGGGTATTGCACTGGAAATCCATAAGAAAATGCCTCTGGGCAGCGGAATGGGCTCCAGCGCCGCCAGTGCGGCCGCTGCGGCTTTCGCCGCAAACATTCTTCTGGATAGCCCCTTTCAAACCAGAGAACTTCTTCCCTTCTGCCTGGAGGCGGAGCGCACCGCCTGCGGTGCCGGTCACGTGGACAACGCCGCCCCCTCCCTGCTGGGAGGGTTCATTCTGGTACGGAGTTACGATCCCCTGGATGTGGTCAGTCTGCCCGTTCCTCCGGGGCTGTTCTGTACGGTGATCCACCCCCGGATGGAGGTGAACACCGGCCAGGCCCGGCGCATGCTTCCCTCGTCGATTCCTTTGGTCAAAGCGGTCAGACAATGGGGTAACGTGTCGGGGTTCACCGCCGGCCTGATCCAAGGGGACTTCGATTTGATCCGCCGCTCCATGGAGGATGTCATTGTCGAACCGGTGCGCTCCAGCCTGTTGCCCCATTACCATGAAACCCGTAGGGCGGCCATGGAGGCCGGAGCCCTGGGCTGTGGTATTTCCGGTTCGGGCCCCTCCATGTTCGCCTTGTCTTCTTCTCTGGAAACGGCGTTGGAAACGGCTCTAGCCATGAAAAAAAGCTCCCTGGAGCTTGGCCTGCCCTGTGAGGAGTACGTTTCTGCGTTGTCTCAGCCTGGAGCTCGTGTCGTCGGAGGTGAAACTTGATGTTTGTCAGCACCCTGGACAAGACCATCCGGGTGGGACTGAGGGAAGCCGTTGTGGCGGGAATGCCGGTGTCGGGCGGACTGTACCGGCCTCTGGATCTTCCGTTTGTCTCATCTGAGCTTCAGAAAAGTTTCAGAAACGCTGAATTTCCTGAAATAGCGCATACGCTGGCTGAACTGCTCATCGCAGACGATGTACCTTCCCCGACGTTGCAGGAAATCTGTCGAGACGCCTTCAATTTTCCGGTCAACCTGAAACGCTTGATCGATGATTCCTTTGTGTTGGAGCTGTTTCACGGCCCGACTCTGGCCTTCAAGGATTTCGGAGCCCGTTTCCTGGCGCGTCTTCTGGGCTGGTTTCAGAGGGGAGAGAACCGCCCGATTACGGTGCTGACGGCCACTTCTGGGGATACCGGAGGTGCTGTCGCCAGCGGATTTTACCTAGTCCCTGGAGTACGGGTGGTAATCCTGTACCCCAAAGGACGGATCAGTGTCGTTCAGGAGCGACAGATCGGCACGCTGGGTAAGAACATCACGGCTCTGGCGGTGCGGGGTTCCTTCGATGAATGCCAGGGCATGGTCAAGGCGGCTTTGGCCGATCCGGAACTACGTCGTCGATTGTCCCTGACCACCGCAAATTCCATCAACGCCGGACGCCTGCTACCCCAGATTTTCTATTATTTCTACGCCTTGTCCCGTTTGTCCGGATCCAAAAAATCCACTTTTGTCACCGTTCCCAGCGGGAACTTCGGCAACATCACCGCTGCGGCCATGGCTCGGAAAATGGGACTGCCCATTGATCATCTGGTGGCCGCCACCACCATCAACGATACGGTGTGCCGATATCTGGAGAGCGGCAGGTGGAATCCGGGAACAGTGCATTCGACTCTGGCCACGGCCATGGACATCGCCGACCCCAACAATTTCCCGCGACTGCTGGAACTGTACGCCCGGGATCGCCTTCATCTGGGCAGGGAAGTCACGGCTAGTGTGGTGACGGACGACCAGATCCGGGAAACCATCGTACGTACGAAATCAAAGATGGCATACCTTTTCGATCCCCACTCCGCCGCAGGATGGCAGGCCTCGGAAAGATTTATGGCCGCACAGAGCTCTTCCTGGAGAGGGATCAGCGTGGCCACGGCGCACCCGGTGAAATTCAGGGAAACCATCGAACCTCTGATCGGAGAACAGATCGAGTTGCCATTGTCTCTGCAATCGGTGCTGGAACGCCCCATGACGAGCGAAACACTGGAAGCGGATATCTCTGTCTGGAAGGAGTGGCTCAGAGAATGGGAAAATCGATGAGGAAGGAGGAAGCGACAATGAAAGTCATACTGGTGAACGGAAGTCTCAACGAAAAGGGTTGTACGTATACGGCGCTCATGGAAGTAGCCGGTTCATTACAGAAACAGGGAATCGAGACGGACATCTTCCAGGTGGGGCGGAAGGCCGTCGCCGGCTGCCTGGGTTGTGGTGTCTGCGCCGGTACGGGGCGCTGTTTCATGAACGATCCGGTCAATGTCTTTCTGGAGGCTGCGGAAACAGCCGACGGGTTCGTCTTCGGTTCACCGGTTCATTTCGCCGGAGCCTCCGGTACACTTACACCGTTCATGGATCGGGTGTTTTTCCATCGTACCGAACAGTTTGTCGGAAAACCTGCGGCCGCCGTGGTCAGCTGTCGTCGCGGCGGATCTACGGCCGCTTTCGACCAGATCAACAAGTTTTTCACCATCAGCCAGATGCCCGTGGTCTCCTCCCAGTACTGGAACATGGTTCACGGGAATACTCCTGAAGAGGTCCTTGAGGACCTTGAGGGACTGCAGATCATGCGCACCCTGGGCCGCAATATGGCCTGGCTGCTCAAATGCATCGAGGCCGGCCGGAAGGCGGGTGTTCCGGAACCCGAAAGAGAAGAGCGAATCAGGACCAATTTCATCAGGTAAATACATGCATTGAAAAAAAATGTCGGTTTGCAGTAAGATACTTTTTTTAGGTGTGAGGCAGTATATTGTCAGGGAGGTTTTGACAATGAATACCAGGTACAAATAGGCGATGACACTAGTGGCGATGATGGGCTTGACCGCAGGACTTATGGGAAAAAATACGGACAATGTTTTGGACAACCTGATCAAGGTGGAAGGTGGTGAGTTCGAAATGGGCTCGATAGATGGCCAACTGGATGAGAAGCCAATCCACCTGGTGCAGGTGGACAGTTTCTATCTGTCAAAATACGAAGTTACCGTTGCTGAATTTGTGGATTTTCTCAATTCCACCGGTACAGAATACCCGATGACGTCGGAACCGCACGCCCATATTTACGGCAACAAAGGGAATTATTATGTTCGGAAAGGTGAGGAACACTTTCCCGTGGTATATGTCAGCTGGGACGATGCCCAGAATTATATCCAGTGGCTGAATCAGTCCACAGGACGGAACTTCAGACTGCCCACCGAAGCCGAGTGGGAGTATGCGGCGCGTGGTGGGAAGAAAACCAAGGGGTATCGGTACAGCGGCAGCGACAACATTGACCGGATCGGATGGTACCATGACAATTCGGAAGGATCTACCAGACCGGTCGGGAAGAAATCAGCCAACGAACTGGGTTTGAAAGACATGAGTGGAAATGTGTGGGAGTGGTGCTCCGATTATTATGAGGCTTCCTACTACCAGAAAGCGCAACGAAGTAACCCCAGGGGCCCTGAAACCGGTACCAGCAGAGTGAACCGCGGCGGATGCTGGAACGGCAACACTGAAGGAACCCGCTGCACATATCGCATCTACAATGATCCGGGCGATCGTCTTTTCATTATCGGTTTCCGCCTGGCCATGAATGTTTGATTCCGAGTGACCAGCATCTGGCGGGAGGTGGATATGAGTGTACTCGATATCATCCGAAAACGGTATTCGGTTCGGGGATACACGGACAGGCCGGTGGAAGAGGAAAAGCTGATGATGCTGATGGAGGCGGTACGATGGGCTCCGTCGGCCTGCAACATCCAGCCCTGTACCTGCATAATCGTCCGTGAGCCGGGTCCGCGTCAGGCCTTGAACGCCTCTTACGAGAGAAACTGGTTCAGCACCGCTCCGGTGGTCATCGTTGTCTGCGTCGATCGCAACGCCGCCTGGAGACGCAAGGACGGAACGCCGTACGATACCGTCGATGCGGCCATTGTCATGGATCACATCATCCTGACGGCCACCGAACTGGGGCTCGGCACCTGTTGGATCGGGGCCTTCGATACTGCGGTGGTGAAACAGGTTTTGGGCCTGCCCGAACATGTGGACCCGGTGGTTATGACTCCCGTGGGGTATCCGGCCAAGGCGCGGGCTGAGCTGACGAGGAAAAGCACGGAGGAACTGGTGCGCTGGGACCGATACGAATGAAATCCGCGATCAGATCGAATGACTACGGATTTGGAACTTACAGGTAGATATAGAGAAACAGCAGGGGGACGAGAAGTCCCAGGATGGTCAGCCAGGCTCCCCGGCCGGTGATGCCCTTTTTGCCTTTGATGATGAAAAGGCCTGTGAAAGCCAGCAGAATCAGGGCCAGGGCGAAAATGTCCGCGAACCAGGTCCACAGTTTCTGAGGCTTGTTGTAATGCAGGAAATTGATCTGGTTGAACAGCGGTCTTTTCCTGAGAAATTCGTAGCTTCCTTCTCCCTTCCGGGGATCAATGGTCACCGAACCATCCTTGGCGAATATTTTCCACCGGTCACCGCTGACGAGGTGGGTGCGGTATTCGGCATTCATTTTCAGCTCGTCCAGGATCGATTGCGCCGTATCCCGGTCGAGCTGTTTTGAAATGAGAGCCTGTTCCAGTTTGAACTGACCGCTGGTGATAATAAAATTCGGATTCCAGTCGTTCCGGTGATTTAGCGCGATTCCGGAAAGGGCGTAGATCAGGGTTACTCCGAAAAAGAAGTAACCCAGATCCCGGTGCAACGCTCTGTTGAACAGTCTGATTTTCATCGCTGTCCTCGAAAAGAGCCGAATGGACTATTCAGGCTGAACGAGCTCGAAACTCTTGAGCATGATCACCCATCTGGTGACCGGTGCCGCATTTTCGGCCTGCGGAGTTTCAGCGGTTTTCTGCTCAGGCACGGCCTGGCCTTCTTCCATTTTCTGAGAACCTTCGGTCTGTGCCTCGTGTTCTCCCTCATGCTCCGCCGCTTCGGCAGGATCCACCGATTCACTTTTCAAGAGACCGGTGACAATCACCCGGCTGCCCTCGTTGTCGGGGGTGATCTGACCGATGAATTCACCAAGCATGACCCGGATGGCCTGTTCGGAACCGTCCTGCTGGACCATCATCTTGTCGCCGTTTTTCCTGCAAACGTGGGTAATGACGCCTTCAATCCGGACTTCTTTATTCTCGAATCTGACGGGGTCGGACAGGAGTTCGGAGATGGCGGCAGCGACTACGGTTTCCTGAACCTGTTCCGGAACCGCGGCCGGAGCGGCAGCCGGTTCTTCGACCTTCTGCTCGGGTGATTTTCCGCAGGAGGCGAAGGCGATGACGAAAACGAGAACCAGACAAACGTGAAAAAGAATGGAAGTTGATTTTTGTGTTTTCATGGACTGATTTTATGCCGGAAAATCTGCTCTTGTCAATGAATTGCCTGTGAGATTCTATTTCCGTTAAATCGGATTTATTGCCGAGACCCGATAAACTTTCATGATTCGAAGACGTATACACTGTGTATGTCTGTTTTGACAATTCTTTCGAGGCGAAAAGAAACGATTCATTTTGATATTTCCGGAGGAAAAAGATGTGTAAATCCTTGATGAAGGTGATGGTTCTGGTGATCGCAACGTTCACAATCGGTGCCCAGGAACGTGTAGAAATCAGAGAGTGGCTGGTAGCCGGACCGAAACCGGTTTTCATGCCCGCCTTTTCCGATACAAAGGATGCCGAGGACAGGGCCTTCGATGACAGTACGTTGATGACGACCTTGCAGCATCGGAGTCTCGATGAGCCGGCTTTGGACTGGCGGATTGAAAAGGCAGACGGAGACGTTCTGAAGCTGGAAGGCAAAGGTGTACGTCATATCACTTTTCTCAGGACCTATCTGGAAGTGGGACGCTGGACCAGGGGCGAGCTCCTGCTCAATATGAAC
>CAYMND010000063.1:0-2435 GCA_964391685.1 uncultured Clostridia bacterium
TTCGGACCTCTTTTTAGCAATAAATGTCAGAAATTTCTGGGCAAATTCAACCCCCAGTTCATGAGAGCCCTTCGGATTCAGTAACCAGGCTAATGTATCCGAAAACCAAGTTTCACTCAAACAGCGGGACAAAAGCGCCCGTTCCCTGACGCCATTCGAAACAGATCCCAAATCAGTTAACAAATTGTTCAGACGTTCAATTTCATTGGATTCATCTACTTTTATATTCACGTTTACTTCCTCTAGCTATTGTGTCCTTAATCATGACACATCACACCGGTGTCGAGGATACCGATATCCAGGTCGTTCTTCAGGGCCTCGGGAGTGGAGAAATAGATCTTCAATTCATAGGCGGCCAGAAGCGTGATGACGCCACCGGGCCGTTTCTGAAAAACCACCATGTCGGTATTCATGGCTTCCAGAGTGTCTGAAACATTTCGGATTTTGCCGCCGTGACTGATGATCAGATCTTCGTCTTCGAAGATCCGGGTATCTTTGGTCTTTTCACAGGTCGAGAATGACAATCCCAGTTTTGTCTCCAGGTACAGCCCCATGAAGCGGAAGAACAGGTATTCCGACAAACCGGTGAACCCGCCGGAGTTTCCGCTTTTTTCCTTGATGAACGCCCAGAAATCCGTGTAGGCGTCCATCAGCGGCTTTTCGACATGGTCCGTCTGCAGCTCCCGTTTCAGGCATTCGTCGATTTCACTGAAAAAAGACCGAATTGCATGGTGTATCATTTTTATCCTTGTCAATCATATTCCGGAAATACAGCCTGGTCGGGCAGCTTCGCCCCGTCTTGAAATCGCTCTTGGAGAGGTAGCGCCTCCTTTTCGTATCCTCACATCCCATCACAACACCTCATTCTCAATATACAGAAAAGCCGGATGATTTGAAAGATGAGCCGGATCAAACATCCTCCGCGAACACCTCTGTAACGGACCACATTTCGTTTCCCGAAGCGTCGTTGATTCTGTTCAATCCCACCTGTCCGGTAAACTGTTCCCCCTGATCCTCGAGCAAACCGTGATCCCGAATGTAGCGGTCGTGATCCGTTTCCACCCAATCCTCGATGCCCAGAACGGAATAGAAGTACGTTCGGCAGAAAAAGGCCGTATCCTTGTCGAACCAGTACTCGCACCGGTACGGGCGGCCGTCTTTGAAAACCCCCTCGCTGCTGCCTAAATCCAGCTCCGGATAAAACATCCGGTGGGCGTTCTGCTGGGGCTGATAATCCGAACGATCCGGTTTCGGGAATTCTCTCATATTTTTATTCTCCTTCTTTTCTCCTTTACAGGGCACTTCCAAAGAAATGCACTTGACCGGCTCTTCTGTTTTTTACCCAGCGCAGTCGGTCGTTGGGGACCAGCACTGTACATCGACATTATGGAATTAGACCTCTGGATGAAAAGTTGGAATGTTCTAAAGCTAGAAAGTTGGAAAGTTTATGATAAGGAATGAAGACATTTTGAGCTCTATAAGGTTTTAATGCCGAACCGAAAAACTCACAAGACTCATCACGTATCAAAAAAATCATCACAACTCTCCTTGCCCTACCAATCATCCATTAGCCAGCCCGAACGGCCATAGATATGGATATCGTACAGAATATTTTGAGACAAAGTCAAGACCAGAGATGAGTTGAACCTTTGGATTGGGGCGAGGTGCGAATTTTGGAAAGTATATGGAGGAGTCGAAAGTCGGAAAGTCAAAAGTCCAAAGTCGAAACCTTCATCAAACTTGGGATTTTGTTCTTTCTTCATCTACGCTCCTGACTTTCGACTATTCTCCGACTTGTAACTCTGCAATCTCCTCTCCTGACTTGCGACTTGCGACTTTTGACTTTCTAACTTTTAACTCTTCCCTTCCTTCCCAACAGGATCGCTTTTCGATGATTCTGTTTCGCCTCCTTCCCAAGACTGCGCATCTGTAGGCGGCGGCAATGGGCCCAGTCCCCCGGGGCGTAGCCGTTGAAGGCCCACAGCCCCATGGCCTGGATGAATTTCGTGTCGAGGACGTAATCCGGGCTCTCGGGCAGGACGGAGTCGATGCCGCAGTAGGGACAGACGGCGGTCAGGGCCAGGGGATCCGTTCCATCCTCCCCCTTGTCCCACCACTCGTCGATCATGTCGGGCGCAAAGAAGGCGAAGCAGTAGAAGCAGCCGCAGCGCGTCGAAGCCTTGACTTCCCGCTCGTTGCGCCAACTCCGTTGGTGAAAGCTTTTCAGTTCATCGTCGGTATACATGATCGGCCTCCATTAAATTGGGAGAAAAGTGTCGAAGGTCGACCGGCTTCGCCGGGTCGGGAAGGTCGAAAGTCGGAAAGTCGAAAGTCGAAGGTCGAGAGAGGAAGATGTCGGAAAGTCGACCTTTGACCTTCGACCTTTGACTTTATGACTTTTGACCTTCGACCTGTGACTTTTGACCTTTGACTTT
>CAYMND010000063.1:2535-10132 GCA_964391685.1 uncultured Clostridia bacterium
TTTGACCTTTGACTTTTTGACCTGTGATTTGTTCGTTGCCATCATTCCTCTCTTTCCTTGTCTAATCCCTAATCCCGAATCCCTAATCCCTAATCCCAAATCCCGCCTTCCGAATCCCGCCTTTCAACTCCCGTCTTCCAACCACTGAAACCAGCATCGCTGGTCAAGGACCGGAACAGCGTTTCGTTCGCAGACGGCCATGGTATGACCGGTGCCGCCCCGGCGCGGAGCCTGCGGATCGTCGTAGAAGAGGGCGCAGGCCGCCGGCATGACATCTTTGGTGCCCAGCACCTTGACGGTGTCGCGCAGGATGTAGGCCGCCTTGATGGTGACGGCGTTGCGCTGGCCGGCCAGGTAGGGATCGATCAGCCCGGAGGTTTTGGCATGCAGCCGCGACTGGGCGACGATCCCCGGCTCATCGGCCAGGTCGATCCGGTCCAGGGAGATCGTCTCCCCGGCCCGGTTGTCCTTGCGCCGGTGCCCCGAATACGGCGTGATGACCTGCAGCCGCTTCGGATCCACCCCGGTGACGCCTCTGGAGAACCAGTGGTCCGCTCCGGAGGCGTTGCCGCTGCGAAAGAGGATATGCCGGGTTCTTCGGGCCAGCAGGAAGCCCAGAGCTTCCAGGCGGGGCCGGTCGGACTCGGCCACCGTCCGCTTGCCTTCCAGCAGCACCACGCTGCCGGGACAATCAAACCGTTCGATAAATTCGCAAAATTTCATCAGATTCACTCCAGTTGAAGATCATACACCGTTAACGCCCCGGGCGATATCCGGCGACTGCTCGCTGAGATGGACCAGCACCGCACAGCTTTGACCGTCGAGACCATAGGACGACCGGGTGTAGCCGATCTCCTGCAGAGTCCGGCGGACGATGGCCGGGATGTTGATCCGGGCCCGGGTGGTCAGTTCTCCCACCACCAGCACCATCCCCGTCTTGACCACCGTTTCGATGGCCGTACGGGACTGGGGATCCTGCATCAGGCAGGCGTCCAGGATGGCATCTGAAATCTGGTCGCAGATTTTGTCCGGGTGCCCCTCGGTCACCGATTCGGAGGTGAACAGACATCGTCCTGAATACATCATTTTTTCCCCTTGCCGTTTTCTTCTTCATGATTCATCCATTTTTCCCATGCCGTCAATTCCTCCCCGTCGTCATCGGGATCCGGAAAAGGAAAATTGAAAAAAACGAACTTCTGTTCTTTTCCTTCCGCCTGTTCTTCAACATACTGCCGATAATTCGTATTCACCGGCGTGTCTTTCGGCAAACCGCAGGCCCGCCAGCACATATCCATGTACTCTTCTTCCGATCGGCCGATCAGGTCCCGGCCCAGAAAAATCACACTGCCTCCCCAGTAATAATCCCAATGCCAGTGCTCATACCGGTACATCACTTTACTGTCCGGCAGCTGTCCGATCCGCATCAGCAGGATCTGGGTGTCACTTGGCACCTCGACATCCTGGAATCGGGTGTAGAAATCACGGTCCAGAGTCAGCACTCTTTTCCGTGCCTCATCCGCCTCGCCTGTATGCCCCAGGGCATCCAGATACTTTTCGTAGAGATACCAGTTGTAGGCATTATCGGGCTCTTCTGCCACCCTTTTTTCATATTTGGCCAGACCGCTGCGCAAGGTTTCCAGGCGTTCCCGGGCCCGCTCATACCGGGTGCGGATCTTCTCGTCTTCAGGTTTCAAGTCCAGGGCCTTTTCAAAGCACAGAAACGCATCTTCATTCTCTCCCAGTAATTCCAGATTTTCCCCTAGGTTGAACCATTGCTCCAGAGTATCGGGATAGCTTGGATGAAAAACACCATACAGATTGTATAATTCCTGATACCGTTCACGACTCAGCATTCCGGTTTCCCCTCCTTTTCTCTTGGTCCGAATCCTGTTCTTCGACCTTTGACCTTCGACCTGTGACTTTTGACCTTTGACCTTTGACCTGCGACCTGTGACCTGTGACCTTCGACCTGTGACCTTTGACCTTCGACTTCCCGACCCGGCGCAGCCGGTCGCCCTCCCATCAATTTTCCATCCTCCGGTGCAAGCCCGCGACCAGGCTCTCCACTGTCTCGGGGCTGGGTTCGTAGGGCTGTTCATCCATGACCTTCCTGGCCGGGAAGAAGAGCCGGCTGAAGCTGCCCAGCTCGTCATGGAGAATCTTGCCGCAGCCGCGGCAGAAACCCTGAAAGGAATTCATCCCCGACAGGGGCGAACCCGCACCGAAGAAGATGTGCACCCGGCCGCAGCAGGACGAATCGCTGATCCATTGCCCCTGCCGGTACAGCCGCAGCAGGTCCCCGATGGTCAGGGGGCGGTGCATGCCGATGTAGCAGGAGTGAAGGCCCATGCCGTGAAAGAAGATGTTGCGGTACGATGGAGTGGCCAGAATCCAATCGGCGTGATCCTCGATGAGATCGAAATGCTCGATGAACAGGTTGCGCTGGCGATGCAGGCGGCGATCATGGCGCCGCTCCAGCTCGGCCACCTCCTCCAGGCAAAAGCCCAGCTCCCCGGCCAGAAGAGCCAGGTAGGCGGGGTGCATTTTCGCGGTCAAAAGAAAAGAATCGAGAGCCCGGCGCATCTTGTGCGGCTTGCGCGGGTTGCAGCGCCTGGCCAGGTCGGACAGGCTCAGGCCCAGGCCTTTGCGCTTGGATTCGATAAAGGCGATCAACTCCCGGTTGACCATGTCCTCCGGTTCGGGCCGCGGACACGGCTCATCAGTGTGAAGCAGAAAACCATTCAGTTTTCCCATGTCGAAACCTCCTCTTTAGCAGTTTTTCCAAGTCAAAACGCCCTGCAATTCGGTCAAATCGGCGTTTTCCCGTCAGCCGCTTTCTTCATACCGCCGCTGACAGACACAGTCTAACCGGGATGGTGTCGAAAAAACCCATAGAGGTCCCTTTTTTTTGAAAAATTTTGACGAAAAATCCGGCGTTTGCTACCCTGTTTCTTACCGTTCGAGAAGGAGCCGCCAGCATGCATCGAATCGATCTCATCCGCCAGATCAACTGGTTCATTCAGCAGATGAAAAAAGAAAACCACCCCAACGCCACCACCCTGTCCGATCACTTCGGCACCAATCGCCAGAGCGCCCAGAACGCCCTCACCGTCATGCGGGAGCACTATCATATTCCCATGCAATATGTCCCGGCGAAGCGGGGCTACCGGCTCGACCGGCAGTTCGACCTGCCCTCCTTCTGGATCGACGACGACGAGCTGCTGCTCCTGGCCATGACCCGCAACGTCCTCAACGACATGGAGGACCGGAAGGCCTGGGAACGGCTGTTCAAAAAAATGAGCCTGCTGTCGCTCAACCGCATTGCGGCCCTGCAGAAACGCATCCACTTCAAGGACACCGGCCGCTACCGCAGCCGCCCCGGCATCCTCGGCCGCCTGATCGAGGCCATCCTGGACAACCGGGAATGCGAGATGGCCTATCAGCCCGTCTACCGGCCCCTGACTCCCTTCACGGTCCGGATTTGTCCCCTCTGCCTGGTCTATTACCGCAACAACTGGTACCTCATCGCCCTGTACCAAGAGAAGCCGCACACCTACGCCCTGGCGCGGATTGAAAGCGTCACCGTCGGAGAAAGCGCCGAAGATCACAGTCAACTGATCGAACGCATCCGGGAGGTCATCGACCAGCCCTTCGGCATCTTCACCACCGACGACGACGACCGGCCCCGGACCGTCCGTCTGCGCTTCTCCCCCGCCATCGCCCCGTTCATCCGGACGGTCTGTTTCCATCCCGGACAGGAGATGGAACCGACAGCCGACGGCGGACTGATCCTCCGCTTCCCCTCCTTCATCAATCCCGAACTGATCGGAGAAATCCTGCGCTACGGGCCCGAGGTGACGGTTCTGGAACCGGCCGTGCTGAAGGAACAGGTGGTGGAGTCACTGAGGAAAAATCTGGAGATTTATGGGGACGGGAGACGGGAGACGGGAACCGTGAACCGTGAATCGTGAGACGGGATTCGGGATTTGGGATTTGGGATTCGGGGAAGAAAAGAGAAGAAAGCGCCCGGATGCTTTTGCCGAGAGGACATCGGCCTCCATGGCGTAAACCCGATTGATCTGTTCTTCGGTCAATTCCGGGGGAATCAGGTTCTCCTTGATGGCATCCGTATGTATGCGATAGTTTATTTTTGTCAAATTTCGGCGAATATCCCAACCAAGCTGCCGGCGTTCTGTCTCTTTCAGACGTTGGAACTCCTTTATCAGGTAAATCTTGAATTCGGCACTGATCCACATTCCGAATTCAAATGCGATATCCTTGTATGCATAGGTGCCACCGTATCGTCCCGTTTTTGCCACCAGACCAATTGCGTTGGTTTTGGAAACCCATTCTTTGACACTGAGCTTGTAACGGTTCAGACCGGCTTGACTTTTAATTATGGCGAATTCGCCATAATTAAATTTTGGATTATGCACCTGTTCCCATATACCCAGGAATTCGACGGTATTCAGATTTCTTAACCAATCAGAAATGAAAAAATCACCATCCTTTGCCTAGAGCATATCCGTCAAGGAGATGAAATCCATACTGTTTTCAGAATAGATTGTCACCTGAGTGCCCTTTACATCAAGTTTTTGCATTACGTCCTCCCATTTTTCTTAATCCCCGGCGGAATCGATTATTCCATTTGCACTCCTCAAAGAACTGCCATTTACATGTATGCTTTTATACCATATTGTTAATTTCTTGTCCAACCATCTCGTATTTGATCGGAGATCTGAAATTCGGGATTAGGGGGAGAGAAGTAACTTGTGACAGGTGACGGATGAACCGTCGCTGGTGACGGGAGACGTGAGACGTAAACCGTGAACCATAAACCGTGAGACGGGATTCGGGATTCGTGGGAGAGAAGTGACCCGTAACCCGTGATCCGTAACTGTAGGGGCGGACCCGTGTGTCCGCCCGCTTCGATCATCCCCATATCCTCTCCTGAGGGGAAGATAATAACGGCATAAATATCTTAAAGATAAAAACACATTTGAGGATAAGAGATAAAATAGAGAGGCCAGAATATCGGTTCGGTTCGAACGGTATATATTCGAGAAGGGCGGACACGCGGGTCCGCCCCTACAACGGTCTGGTCAGGGTTCCCTAATCCCTAATCCCTAATCCCGTTCTTCACCCCTCCACCGCCTTTCTCAACACGGCCGCCAGGGTTTCCATGGGGACGGTTCTTGTTTTCTTGTTTTTGTGGCGGAGGAGAGCATTTAGAAGGGAAAGAATGTAAGAGGTGAGCTGAAAAGGAAGTGATCAGTGACTAGTGACTGGTGTCTTATGTCATGTCCTGTTTACTGGTCACAGGTTACAGGTCACTACTTTTTATTGTTCGTTTTTTTTTCGTTGCCAAACACGTCCAGCCGAACGATCGTTCTGCTCCCATCTGCGAAATCTGCGTTGTACATTTTTTTCTTATAGGATTTTTAATCATAAAGTATGTTAAATTGATTTTCTTGAGGTTGACATGAAAAAGAAGAAAACGCCTTTGAACCCTTGGCCGGAGCCCGATCTTGAAACCTGGAAGCAGTTATATGAAAACGCCCGGAATTTCCTGCGTGCCGCACCATGGAATCACATTTCCGATGAAGATGTCTTTGTCGTGGCCGATCCCAAAACCGCGTTGAACTGTTATTGCCTTACCATGGATGAATGTGAATCGGACGAGGGATTTCAGGTCTTTTTAGGCGACGAAGCCTTCCGAAAATGCCTGAATCACCATCAGGCCATCACTTCGGAAGGTGGCGATCCGTCCGACCGTTCCGCTCTGGATCGGATACAGATCACTTCCCTTCTTCATTGCATGAATCTGATTTTTACCGACAAGGATCAGCTCTTACCCCACGAACTGGAGCTGTTGAATAGCTTGGACCTGAAATTTCCATCGGAGCAATGGCCGATGTTTCGCGTTTTGATCCCGGGTCACATCCCCTGGCCGTTCAACGAAACCTTCGCCCGGCTGATGACTCTCTGCCTGGAGCAGTGCCTCGAGGTCCTCGCCGAAGCGAAAGGCGATCCGGAATTCGAATTCAACGATCTGTTCGAGGAAGGCACTCTGATCTTGACCCGCATTCCCAGGCGGATCACCCCTCCTTTTCAATGGACAACGAAATACCGCCGATCGAAAGCGGTTACGGAGTACATGGAGCCGGTACATCAATTCAGACCCGCCCTGTTGAAATCCCTGTATGAGAAACCGTCACTGGGAGGCGTTCGCTTCGATTTCGCGGACTATCCGCTGCCCATACCCCTGGAGGACACGATCCCGCCGCGATTCTCCCGTCTGCTGATCTGCATGGATTCCAAGTCAAGAAAAATCTGGTTCAGGGAAGTTCTCCCCTATCAGCCGGACCACGAACAAGTCGCCATGAACAAGCTGCTGGAATTCATCGACTCTCTGGATAAAAAACCTGAACTGATTCGAGTGGCCGGGATCTCCGACAGTACAAGCCTTTCCACAGCCCTTTTTCACGCCGGATTGCGGGTTGATCTGACCGAACTTCTCCCGTCATGCCGGCATGCGGCTGAACGAATCATCGAAAAATTCGAGGAAAACCAGGAATTGCCGGACGAAATAATTTCTCCGGTAAATTCCAGGAAATCTTCATTGAAACTGGTGAAAAACAGCTGATTCAGGATTTTCAACTTTTCCCTTTTCCTTTCTCATACTTCTCCCAGAAGCTGCGTTTCCGGCCGTGTTCCATCCGCAGCCGTTCATTGAAGGCCTCGTGATCGTCAAAGGATTGCCAATCCGCCACCGACGAGGCCAGTTTTTCCAGTTTCCTGAGATACCGTACGCCATAGGGATAGGCCTTGGTATAGGCCCGTTCCAGGATCGAACGCAGCAGACTGCGGTAGACCAGGCTGGCCGCCAGACTGCGATTCGCCGACTCCATGGCCTGGGCCAGGGGCAGCAGATTGTCGTAGAAGGATCCGTCCAGTTGTTCGGCCCGTTTCAACAGGTAGACCTCAGCCTCATCGATTTTGCCGATCTCCAGTAGGAAATCCATATCGGCGAAACGGAATTTCGGATCCTTCCGGATCTGCTCCAGCTCCCGGGAAACGGTTTCGTCTCGTTTTTCCTCTCCGATGACATCCAGAAACTCCTGCAACCTGTCCGTAGAATGGTAACGGTCCAGACGCTTGTGCAGCAGTTCGGTCAGACTCTTCACATCACCCTTCTGCCGGAAAATTTCCAACAGAAGCTCTTCCCGTTCATCGGACAGGAATCTCTCATCTTCGGAGATCTTCCCGATCCATGAGTGGGCCGTCTCGACCTCTCCGCTCTCCAGGTACACCCGGGCGATTTCCAGTTTGTGGGCGACCGGCATCGGAAGTCCTTCCGCAAGCATCAACTTCTCGAAGAGTCCGGCGTCTCCGATCTGGCGGGCCAGCGACTGAATCTGCCGTCGAATTTGACTATGTTGCGGTTTTTCCGCTTCGTTCTCCAATCGTTCCTGCAGTCGGGAGATCATCCGCCGGATGTGAGGCTCGGGAAGGCAATCCACGGCGTGATCCACCAGGATATCCCGGACACCGTAATCGTCCCGGCGGTTACGGTGTCCGGGATATCCTGGACACC